>JAACED010000034.1 GCA_011682695.1 Gammaproteobacteria bacterium | reverse complement strand
CTGCGACCACGACCACACCGGTCACGACGCTCCCACCGGTGACCATGCACGTGCCATTCACCTCGACGCTGAGCCTCGACATCTACGGATCCGAAGGGCCGACGGTCATCCTCTTCCACGGTGGAGGGTGGGTTGCCGGATCACCGGCGGGCATCGCGCCGCTCGCCAAAGCGATCGCTCAACGAGGCGCCGTCGTCTTCAACGCGCCCTATCGGCTCACCTACGCGGGAGGGGGATTCCCGATGACGTTCGAAGACGCTGCGTGTGCAGTCCGTTTCGCAGCCGAGCACACTACCGAGTACGGGGGCGATCCGGGCCGCCTCATCGTGGTCGGGCATTCCGCAGGCGCCCACATCGCGGCAGTGGTCGCACTCGCAGGTGACACCTTCGACGGAGACTGTCTCGTCGAGATGAACGACACGCTTCCGATGAAGCTGGTCGGCCTCGCCGGCCCCTACAACACCGACGCCCTGGAGCCGTTGCTCGAGCCGTTCTTCGGAACCGACCCGGCTGTCGATCCGGAGCCGTGGCGGCTCGGGAATCCGTTCACCTACCTCGATCGCAACCCCGACCTCGTCGTTCGGCTCATCCACGGAGACCAGGATCAGGTCGTCCCCCTCATCTTCTCGCGACACTTCGCACGCCGGCTGTCCGCCCACGACTACGACGTAACGTTGACCATCGTTCCCGGCGCGGACCACAGCGACATCGTGAACCCGGCCGCGTACGGTGACCTCACCGTCGACGCAATCATGAGGTGATCGGCTCAAGCCCAGAGCGCTCTGGCCGATACCTGACTTGTGGACGCTGGGCACGAGATTCGCTCCGGATTGACAAGAGCGCTGTACGCGCTCGGCCTCGGCCTTGCAGTGGTTCTCCTCGTCGCCTCACCGGCGCGTGCAGACGCAACGTCGGACGCAGAAGCCTGCTTTCTGTCCAAGATCAACGCCGCCAGGACGGCAACCGGCGCTCAGACGCTCCAGCGGGACGCGGCCCTGTCAGGCTACGGGAGAATCCACTCACAAGAGATGGCGGCCGACGGAGGCATCTATCACTCCTCCACCGGTGACCTCGCACCCTATCTGCCGAGCGACTGGGTGATGTGGGGCGAGAATGTCGGCGTCGGTGGTACGTGCGCCATTCTCTTCGATGCCTTCATGGCCTCTCCCCTCCACAAGGAAAACCTTCTGAATCCCGCATTCCAGTACGCCGGCATCGGTGTATACATCGACGGCAACGGCACGCTCTGGACCACACATATCTTCCTGCAACGACAGACCACGACCACCACCACCGCGGCGACCACCACAACGGCAGCCCCCACCACGACCACAACCACCGCGGCCACGACCACAACCGCTGCGACTATCACGATGGCAGCCCCAGCGACGACGACGACCACCGCAGCGACCACCACAACAACCACCGCAGCGACCACCACAACGGCAGCCCCCACCACGACCACAACCACCGCGGCGACCACCACAACAACCGCCACCACGACCACAACCACCGCAGCGACCACGGCACTCGCCACAATCACCGGCCCGGATGATCCAGCCGGCCTTACCGGCGCCGGATCACTCACCGCCGCGATCAGGAATTGGGAGTCAAACGGCATCCTCTGCAACGACACCGAGTGCGGCGGAGATCAGGCGCTGCTCGCGTTCATCGGGGCGCTTCTGCTAAGTGGCAGCGCCATCACGACGTGGGCGCTGCGAGCGTAACGATCTCCTCGAATCGTGCAGCCACTCGGTCGCTATCGGCAACCGACCGCGCACACACGCGCTCCTCCGACCACCGCAAGCGGCATGGGTTCTCAGGCTGCCCGCTCGAGGCGGTCTGATGTTCCTTCTGCGAAGCCCTGCGCCGTGGCGCAGGGATCCACTCCGTCACGCGACGACACGCAACACTGCGCTCGATCGACGCCTGTACCGCCTTCGAGAATCCTTCTGCGATGGCCAACATCCGTTTCCCCCGTTGATGATGTCATCATGATGTCATTATGATGTCACTTTGTCAAGGGAGAATTGGTGCCTCGTACTTGGCACCTCGGCCGGGGCATGCCGGCACCATGAAGTCACAGGGTGAAACGACTGGCTGCCGGCCGCTGGAAGCCGGAAGCTAGACGATCGTCTCGCCATCCACCACCATCTCGTCGACGATGCCGACCACGACCGCTCGGATCGGCGCCGTCTGCCATCCAACCACCTGGCGAGCAGAGGTGCCCTCGTCGAGGATGAGCACGGTCTCTCCGACCCCGGCGCCGACGGTGTCGACCGCGATCAGATAGTCCCCATCGGCCTCGCCCCCGGCATCGAGGAGATCACAGACCAGGAGCTTGCGATGGTCGAAGACGGGCGAGTTGATCGTGGAAACCACCGTTCCAACAACCCTGCCGACCTTCACGGGCTCACCTCGACGGCGTCCACGATGCCGACGATGGCGTGATCGACCGGTACGAACGTTTCGGGGAGCGCCTGGGCGGCTTCGCGTGACCCGACGATGTAGATGAGTTCGCCCGAGCCGGCCATGTGCACGGCGTCTGCGGCAACGACCGGCCGCCCTTTCGGTTGCCGATCCCGATCGAGTGGCTGCACGATCAGGAACTTCACACCTTCCAGACCGGGAGCTTTGATCGTCGCGACGACCGTTCCGACGACTCGTCCCAGTTGCACGGCTACTCCTCACCGACTCGATCGGTGAACAGCGCTCCCGCGACGAGATTGTCCCCCATCTCGCGGTGTAGCTGTGGGATGACCACCGAGACAACGCGTTCGGGCACGCTTTCGGAACCGATCTCGACCGCGGCTTCGACCTCGGAGACCGGCCCCTGGAACAGCAGGTAGCCCTTGCCGCCGAGACCGTCGGCCATTCGAAGTTCCAGCAGAGTCACGTTTGCGCCTTTCACCCCGGCGTCGGCCGCTTGGATGACCGCTGCCACGGTGCGTGTCTCGATGATGCCGAGGGCCTCTCCTCCACCGGTGCGTCGGGCTCCCTTGACGGCCGCTGCGACGTCGGGATGTACGTCGGGCAGCAACACAACGTCCACCAGGGTCGTTACTGCGCGACCCGCGTCGACGGCCTCTTCGACATCGGCCACCTCACCGGCGACGAGAACGAGGTACTTGCCCGGATGGACGGTTCCGGTCCGGATCACTTCGACAGGCGCTCGCTTGACCATCTGATCGCCCGCCTCGATCCCGCGGGCTACGGAATCGAACTCGAGGAGCGCCAGCGCGGGGCGCATCAGACGATCCTCAAGGATCCGACCACCGTGATTCGACGTTCGCGAGAGAAGGTTCGCGGTCTGGTCAGGCCGTCTCCCGTGGGGCTGGCGATCGAGAACGACGTGAATCCTTCCCCGCCTTCGCCGAGTCCCGCGTAGTGGGGACCATTCGCCACGAAGATCGAACAGTTCATCGCCCTGGCCATCCTGGTGATCGTGTCGACGTTGGTCGAGTGGATCGAGGCGGTGTGGCGAAACCCGTGTTCTGATCGGACGGCGAGGTCGATGGCGCGGTCGACGTCGGAAACACGCACGACCGGCACGACCGGCAGCATCTGTTCGGTCCACACCAGGTTGTGCTCCACCGGCACCTCTGCGACGGCGAGACGAACATCGGACCCGACCTGAACGCCGATCTCCGCCAGGATCTCTCCAGCATTCTTGCCGATCCAATCCTTGTTGATGACGCCCGGCTTCGAAGGTGGCCCCATCTCGGAGAATATGACCCGCTCGATCCTCCGAAGCTCGTGCTCCTTGAGCACGTACGCTCCGTGATGAGACATTCTCCTGACCAACGAGTCGGCAATCGTGTCAACGGCGATCACCGTCTTCTCATCCACGCAAACGATGTTGTTGTCGAACGATCCTCCGAGGATGATGTCTCGCGCCGCCTTGTCCAGGTCCGCGGTCTGATCCACCACTGAGGGCGGGTTTCCCGGGCCTGCGGCAACGACCCTTTTGTTGGTCCGCATCGCCTCCTTGACGACGCCTCCTCCACCGGTGACGAGCAGCACCGGGACGTCAGGATGGACCATGAGCTCATGGGCGGATGCAATCGTGGGGTTGGGGATGGCAGTGACGAGGTCCGGCGGACCTCCGGCTCCGACGATTGCCCGGTTGATCATCCTGACGTTCTCGGCGGAGACCCGCTTCGCGCCAGGGTGCACATTGAACACCAGTGCGTTCCCTGCGGATACCACGGCGATCGTGTTGTTGATGATCGTCGAAGTCGGGTTCGTCGTGGGAGTGATGGACCCGATGACCCCATAGGGAGCGAACTCGGTCACCATCATGCCGAGGTCGCCGGTCGTTGCCTCCAACTCGAGGTCCTCAGGACCGGGCGCCTTCACCGTGACGACACGATTCTTGACGATCTTGTCCTCGACCCTGCCGAGTCCCGTCTCGGCATGGGCCATCTCCGCCAGTTGCTCGCCGTGCTGGAGCATCGAGGTCCGCACGGCAGCGATGATCGTCTTGCGTGCTTGGAGCCCTGCCCCGCGAAACGCGTCATATGCGTGCTTCGCTGCGGCGACCGCCTCGTCGACGGTGGCATGGATCCCGTCACCGAGTTCCGCGGCGGATACCGCCTCGAGTTCGGCCGCTCCGCGAAGGCCCGACCCGACATGCTCGCCGGCGTCGCCGAGCTTCCTGTGGACCCGCTCGATGATCTCCTGAATCTCAGCTTCGCTGATCACTTGTGGTACTTCTCATCCCCGCCGACCTCCCACGTGTCGACGATCGCCATCACGACGGCATCACACGGCCGATTGTTCGTCAGCTCGGTTTGACGGGCGGAACTGCCGGTCGCGTACATCACGACCTCTCCGACGCCGGCTCCGACCGCGTCCGCGGCCACGATGTAGCTGCCGGTTTCACTGTCATCGACGTCGAGTTGTCGCAGCACCAGGAACTTGAGCCCCTCCATACTGGGCTCTTTCCTGGTCGCGACGAGCGTCCCGGCGACTCGCGCTAGGAGCATGTCGTCTCCTCTCAGGAGGTCTCGGCTTGCGCCTCCTCGGTACGGCCGAGTGGCAGCACGAGATCGACGTTGGTGTGCGGACGGGCGATGACATGGGTAGTAATGACCTCGCCGACCTTCTCCGCATTCCGGACGCCGGCTTCGACCGCCGCCTTCACGGCGGCGACGTCGCCGCGTACCACTGCGGTCACATAGCCGCCACCGGTCTTCTCGTAGCTCACCAACTCGACCTTGGCGGCCTTGACCATCGCATCGGCCGCTTCGACCATCGCTGCGAAGCCACGGGCTTCGATCATCCCCAACGCTTCAGCCATCGGATGTCTCCTCTCGTTTCCTATTTCTCTCGACCCTCGACGCTCTCGATGGCGGCAACCGCGGCGCGCCAACCGACGTCGATGTCTTGTTCTTCTCCACCGAGGTAGACACGGCCCATCGAACCGAACGCCCGGACTTCGAGCACATTGATGTTGGCCGCCTTCTCTGCTTCGTTGGCCGCGAGCGGCGCATACGCCGCCGGTTCGACCTCCATCACATAGAGCGTTTGACCGGGAATGATCATCTGGCCGTGACGGGTCCTGTTGATGAGTTGTGCCTGATGGTCGTCGATGCGCCGGATGAGCTGGCTCGACAGAATCCTGGGCTTGATCCGATCCGTCTCCGCAAGGCCCAACTCGTCGAGGATCGCCGCTCCGGCAGCCCGAGTCTCTGCCTGCTCCGGCGAATGGATCTCGAGCATCCCATAGTACCGCTCGACGATCTGCATCCCCGGCTTGACCGTGGTGGACTTCAGCGCAATGTCGGTGAGACGGTTGATCTCGATTCCGGGAGAGATCTCGACGTACAGGGAGGCATCGCCGGCAAGCGGCAGGAAGCCTTGGGCCGTCGTGCCGAGAAAAGCGGCGTATTGCGGCTGCAGGCTGTCCAGGAATGCGTAAGTTCTCAGTTCGACATCACTCACTCGGTCAACCTCCGGTCACGATCTGAACGCCTGCCGATGCGCCGATTCTCGTCGCTCCGGCCGCCACCATATCTCGCACATCCTCGGCAGTGTGGATGCCACCGGCCGCCTTCACCCCCATCTTCGTCCCAACGGTCTCACGCATCAGCAACACATCATGCACGGTGGCCCCGCTCGATGCGAAGCCCGTCGACGTCTTCACGTAATCGGCTTTGGCTTCACTCGCCAGCGACGATGCGATCACCTTCTCCTCGTCGGTGAGCAGCGCTGCTTCGATGATCACCTTGTTGAGCGCCCCCGACTCGTGGCACGTGTCCGACACTTTCGCGATGTCGTCGCGCACCAGGACGAAGTCACCGGATCGGAGCGCTCCGATGTTGATCACCATGTCGATCTCCGATGCCCCGTCACGGATGACCCGCCGCGCCTCGAATGCCTTGATCTCCGGCAGTGTGGAACCGAGCGGAAACCCGACGACGGACGCGACTTTCACGCTCGTTCCCCGAAGGTTTGTCTTGCATCGTTTGACCCAGAACGGATTGACGCACACGGCCGCAAAACCGTATTCGGCTGCTTCCGCGCACAGACGGTCGATATCGTTCGCGGTGGCGTCGGGTTTCAGCAACGTGTGGTCGATGTACTTGGCGAGGTCTCTGGGAACATCGGCACCGGACCCACGGTAGGAAACCCGATTCGCCCCGTTGGCGACCACTTCGCGGACCTTGTTCGGGCTGTGGGATGCGCACGCACCGTCACACAGCTCATCGAGCGAGTTCAGGCTCGCGAGAATCTCCCTGGTGATCTTCTCGATCAGCTCTTCATTCGTCATGCGCGGTACCTGCGGTCGATATCGGTGATCAATCTCACTCGTCGTTCGTGGCGTCCTGGACCCCATTCGGTTGCCAGCCATTCATCCACGATCTGCATCGCGAGGTTGGTTCCGATCAGACCTGCGCCGAGAGTGAGGACATTAGCGTGGTTGTGTTCCCGGCTGTTCCGAGCCGAAGACAGGTCGTAGCACAACGCTGCCCTGATCCCCGGTACTTTGTTGGCGACTATGCAGGAGCCAATGCCGGCTCCGTCGACGATGATCCCCCACCGACAGGTCCCATCTGCGACGAGTCGGGCAACCGAGTGAGCAAACTCCGGATAGTCCACCGGTTCGTTGCTGTCGGTCCCGCAATCACGAACGTCGTAGCCCCGCTCCTTCAACGAAAAGGCGATCTTCTCCTTCAAGGGGAAGCCCCCATGGTCTGCGCCCACGGCGATAGCGGTTGGACCTGAAGCGATTTCCGTCGGCGACGTCGCCGGGGAAGGCACAGACTCGGTCAGAGCTTCGACGGCGGCGCGGACCAGCTCACGTACTTCCTGCTCCGAAGGCATAGGAGCATCCTAGGGGAATCGGCACGCGGCGAGCAGTCCAGGCGAACGACCGCCGATCCATCGCACTAACCTCACGCACATGGACCCCGCATTCGTCTGGCAGAGTCCCAGCCCTCCCCCACCTCCCCGCGAATGGATCACGCTCGAGCAGGCGTCCGACCTCGCCGGTATCCCCGCGACGACCATCCGGAACTGGGCTCGGAAACGAAAAGTCTCCACGAAGGTGGACGGAGAGGTGCGGCTGGTCCTGAGGGCCGAGGTGATCGAGCGGGCACGCCACCTGGGACATCCACATTCGCACACCCGGCAGGCGCCTCTGGCCCAGCCATCACCGCCGATTCCGCCCGAACCCCCGGTCCCCGAGGGATCCATGCTCGTCCCGATCGACGAGTGGCGACGGATCCTCAGCCAGCTCGGCAACCTGCATGAGGCTGGACAGCAGCTCGCCGACGCTCGCGAACGCGCTGCCAAGGCCGAAACCGAAGCCCAGTTCCTCAAAGAACGGGTGAAAGAGCTGCGAGGTCGGCTCGAAGACGCAGCGAAACTGCCGCCGGCCCCACCTCAGCCGGCGCCTCGGCCCGAGCCGCCACCGGATTCGGCGCCGGACACCCCCGATCCTGGACCGCTCTGGCTGTATGTTGTCCGACGTTGGGGCACCCGCAGGCGATAGGGTGGCGTCCTCGCGCGGCACACCTAGTCTGCCTCCGATGAACAGGAAGATCTGGATCGCGATGCTGCTCGCGGCGTTCGGGTGGGGCACCGGCGGTGTCGCCACGCGCAGCGTCCTGCTCCATGGTGTCGATCCGTTCACCCTGATCTCCGTTCGCTACCTGATGTCCGCCCTCCTGCTGACCGGCTGGCTCCTGTGGCGAAAGACCTTCACGGTGAACCGTGGAGCGTGGCTCGCGGGACTGGTCATCGGTATCGTGAACATGTCGGGGCCGACGATCTTCTTCACACTCGGTCTCCAGCACATCTCTGCCGGCCTCGGCGGCCTACTCGTCACCCTCGTGCCGATCGCGACGGCGGTCTGGGCACACTTCCTCCTCGCCGACGAGCCCTTCAGCGCCAAGAAGCTCGGGGGGCTCGTTGTCGCGTTCGCCGGCGTGGCCGTGCTCATCGCAACCGGTGAAAGCGGCATCACCGCAGGAAATCCGGTGCTCGGCATCGCCTGGTCCAGCCTGGGGATTGCCCTCGCTTCGCTGGGCGGTGTCCTGAGCCGCAGCTACTCGCAGCGCTACAGCATCGCTCAGCTCGCAGGTCCACAATTCGTCGTTGCCGCCGGCGCGTCCCTGGTCGTCGGAGGGATCCTCGGAACGACGGCGATCGGCGAGATCGGCGCAGTCTCGTGGGGATTGCTCGGATACCTGGCAACGATCGGAACGGTCGTGCCGTTCCTCGGGTTTCTCTGGATCGTACAGCGAACCACCGCGACACGGGCCTCACTGATCGGCTACCTGATCCCCCTGATCAGCCTGATCACCGGGGCGGCCTTCCTCTCCGAACGTCTCACCGTCACGATCGCTCTCGCGGCACTTCTGATCCTCATAGGAGTCGTGATGGTGGATCGCGCCGCCACCACCCGTCCGGTGGTGCCGTAGGCGCAACCTCGCCTGGTACGCTGCGCGGCCATGAGTGGTTCTCGACACATCCTCGTCGCTGTCGCGTGGCCGTACGCGAGCGGCTCGCGGCACCTCGGCCACCTTGCCGGCGCGTACCTCCCGGCCGACATCTTCGCCCGCTACCACCGTCTGGTGGGCAACCAGGTCCTCATGGTCTCAGGAAGCGACGTCCATGGGACCCCGATCACCGTGCGCGCCGATCAAGAGGGAGTGGAACCGGGGGTCATCGTCGACCGGTACCACCAGGAGTTCCTCTCCAACTGGAAGAGTCTCGGTATCTCGTGGGACCTGTACACGACGACAGGAACCGACAATCACCGGGAGGTGACCTGGGATGTCTTTCGGCGTCTCCATGAGCACGGATACATCGTTGCCAAATCGACACCGCAGTTCTATGACGCCGAGGCCGGCCGTTTTCTGCCCGACCGGTACGTCGAAGGGACCTGCCCGTTCTGCGGATACACCGGAGCGCGCGGCGACCAGTGCGACGACTGCGGCCGCCAGCTCGACCCCGAGGATCTGATCGACCCTCGCAGCCGGTTCTCCGGCACCATGCCGGTGATGCGTGAGACCGAGCATTACTTCCTGCGCCTGTCCGCGTTCGAAGACCGCCTGTTGGCATGGCTGGAGTCACGACAGGGCTGGCGCAAGCACGTCCAGAACATGGCGATCGGATTCACGAAGGACGGCCTGCACGATCGGGCTATCACGCGGGATCTGATCTGGGGAATCCCGCTTCCCCCAGAGTTCTCGGATTTGGGAGAGGGCAAGCGCATCTACGTGTGGTTCGAGGCCGTCATCGGCTACCTGTCCGCTGCAAAAGAGTGGGCACAGCAGAGCGGCGATCCGCAAGCCTGGCGAGCCTGGTGGGAGGACCCGGAAGCCGAGTCGTACTACTTCATCGGCAAGGACAACATCGTGTTCCACGCCGTCATCTGGCCATGCCAACTCATGGGATACGAGGGACTCAACCTGCCAACCGACGTCCCGGCCAACCAGTATGTGACGTTCAAGGGAGAGAAAGGATCGGCCAGCCGCGGCATCGGACGTTCCATCACCTGGTACACGGAACGCCTCGAGCCCGACGCTCTGCGTTACGCACTCGCAGCGTCGCTCCCCGAGCAGAACGACACCGACCTGTCCGATGACGAGATCGTGCGACGCATCAACGAAGAGTTGGTCGCCACGTGGGGAAACCTCGTGAACCGGGTCCTGAACCTGACTGCCCGCAGTTTCGATGGGATGGTTCCTACGCCCGGCGTCCTCTCCGACGAGGATCGTGATCTCCTCGACACGATCGATCGAGCGCTCTCCGACGAGGCCGAGCTCATCGAGCACGTCGAGCTGCGCTCGGGGCTGCGAACAGCGATGCAGGGGGCGCAAGTCGTCAACGCCTACCTCAATGCTCAGGAACCGTGGAAGGTCCTCAAGCAGGACCGCGAGCGCGGCGCGACGATTCTCTGGACTGCGCTTTCGGCCATCGCCGGACTGAGTGTCGGCTTTCTCCCCTATCTGCCGTTCACCTCGGCCCGCCTCCACGACATACTCGGACTGAAGGCCGGAGAGAGCGGATTGCGCCGACCCGATATTCCCGACGGCACCCGCCTCGGCGAGATCGGACCGCTGTTCACCAAGCTGGACGACACGGCCCTGTAGGAACCCGCCAAGCGATTCCGGCGCGGAGCCGCGACGGCTTGATCAACCTCCGATGCGGGCAAGCAACTCCATGTCTTCAGAAATACGCTCACGCATCCGGCGAGCCGTCGGGGCGACCAAGGCCTGCTTGGTCAGGCGAAAGACATCCCCTGGCAACGACGCAAGCCGGTCGGCTTCTTCGAGAGCTTCATCGAGAATGGCGTCCGGGGGAAATACGCGATGAAGAAACCCGGCTTCGATCGCGTCCTCCGGCGAATACAGGCGCGCCGCCGCGGTGGCCGCGAAGACCTCCCCGGAGATCAGCCGGTCGGCGGCCAGCGCCACCAGCATGGCGGGGAGTGGCATGCCGATGCTCACCTCGTTGAACCCGATCTTGAAGTTGCCGGCCGCCCCGAAGCGAACATCACCTGCAAGCAGCAGCGCCGCTCCTCCGGCAACGGCGTTCCCTGTGCATGCCATCACGACCGGTACTGGACACTCCAAGAGGCGTAGCACGAGATCCCATCCTCTCGTGATGAGCTCGTTACGCCGATCGCCACCGAGCATGATCGTGTTGAGGTCGAAACCGGCGCAGAACTGTCCCGGGCGGCCGGAGAAGACGACGGCTCGAACGTCGTCGTCGGTCTCGATCGTGTCCCAGGTTTCAGAGAATGCATCGATGACGGCATGCGAGATCGCGTTCACCTTGCCGTCATCGAACGTGACCAGGGCCACACCGTCATGCTGCTCGACTGCAAACACACCGCTCACTGTCACCTCGAGTTGTCGGCTGAGTGGTCTCACGACCTGTTGCCAATCTATCAACCCCGCGACACTCAGCTCGGCGGATAGACCCCCATGGCCTTGGCCTTGTCGGTCTGCCAAAAGATCTCGGCGACCTCGTCGATCAGTTCGACCAGCCTGCGCCCATCCTCCGGATCAACGGTCTTCTTTGCGACACCCGCTTGCCTGATGGCGCGCCAGAACAGATCGTGAAGCTGTGGAAACGCGGCGACGTGCTCGGGTCCGAAGAAGTCGGCCCACAGCACCATCAGGTGATGTTTGACCAATTCGGCCCGCTCCTCTTTCAAGGCGAGTGCACGATCGCGAAACACCGGATCGTCGGATGCCTGGTACTTCTCGGTGATCTTGAGAACGGACATCGCCTCGATCTTTGCCTGTGCCGGGTCATAGACCCCGCAGAACAGGTCACAGTGAGCATGGACGACACGTACGGGAGCGAACAGGCCCATGAATACCTCCTGGCAGAATGGGCTTACGCTGCCGACGATACACTCTGGATAACGCTAACGGAGATGGCCCATGGGAAAGCTGCGCATCACGGGCACATTGATTGCCGCCTTGGCCGGCGGCGTCGCGGCGCGCTGGACTTATCAGCGCCTCGCCCGCTTCGAGATCAGTGAAGTCTCGATGGCACCGACGCTCCGTCCGGGCGATCGAGTCTTGACATGGGAGCGGACTCCGAGGCGGGGAGACATCGTCGTATTCGAACATCCGACCAAGCCCGGCTTCTGGCTCGTGAAACGGATCATCGGCCTGCCTGAAGAGCACGTTGCGATACGAAACGGCAATGTGTTCGTCGACGGCTCGGTCCTCGAGGAACCCTGGGCCAAAGAACCGACAGGGCCGGAGGCAGACTGGCGTCTCGGCGCTCACGAGGCCATCGTCTTGGGCGACGCCCGGCATCTCTCCGCCGGTGACAGCAGACAGCTCGGACCCCTTCCCGTCGATGCGCTGCTCCACACAGTGATCGCACGGTACTGGCCTGACCCGGCGAGGATCGCATGACCTTGGTTCAGAAACGCATCATCGCGGCGCTCGCGGCCGCCGTCGTATTCGTGTTCGTCGCGGTGGCCATCGCGGCGCTGAAGAACCCGTCCTCCGGACCAGGGTCCACGACCACTGTGGCCGCCGTGGCAACCACCACGACCTCCACATCGACAACCTCCACATCGGCACCGACGACAACCACGACGACCGAGCCGACCACGACCTCTTCATCGACGACGACCGAGCCGACGACCACCACGACCAGCACAACCAGCACAACCCTCCCCCCATCGGAGATTCTGATTCTCGGACCGGAGAACATCGATGGGATCACCTTCGGCACCAACGCCGAGCAAGCCATCGCATCGTTCGAGGAGATTCTCGGACCTCCGGCTGCCGACACGGGGTGGGTGCCGCCGATCGACAGCGAAGGTGTCCAGGTCTACGGGCCCTGTCCCGGTACTCTGATCCGGGTTCTGGAATGGCCGAACCTGACCACCGTCTACACGGATGCGCAAACCCAGTGGGGCGACGAGGGAACGCGTCACTTCTTCTTCTACAGCTACGTCCTGTTCGACGTCGATTTTCTCGGGCTCAAGACCGCTGAAGGTATCGGACTCGGCTCGACGATCGATGATCTTCGTGCGGCGTACGGAGACGACATCGAAATCCACTCGGACGAGTTCGGCGACTACTTCACCGTGTCCGTTCCCGCACCGGGGAACCTATGGGGTTTCCTCAGCGGCCCCGAAGGCACGGTCGTGTCGATCCAGGGAGGAACCGGCTGTGGGGAGTGAGCCCATGGACCTCGGCGTCGGCCTGATCTCCTGCCAGCGGACCGCCGGCGACCCCCGAACATGGGAGGATCTCTATCGCGAGGCGCTCGATCTCACCGTTGAGGCGGAGCGGCTCGGGTACGCGTCCATCTGGACGACCGAGCACCATTTCGTCGACGATGGCTATGCGCCGTCCCTGTTGCCACTCTCGGCAGCCATGGCAGCGCGCACGTCCCGGATCACAATCGGGACCGGCGTACTGTTGGCGCCGCTGCATCATCCTCTCCGGCTCGCCGAGGATGCGGCGGTCGTCGATCTGATCAGCAGGGGACGCTTGACCCTCGGTCTCGGGCTGGGCTGGTCCAGCACCGAATTCGCCGGCCTTGGCGCCAATCTCCGCACCCGCGGAAAAGCAATGGACGAAATCCTCGACATTCTCCCCAAGGCATGGTCCGGCCTGCCGTTCCGCCACGAGGGACAGGTCTATGACTTCCCCGAGTTGGCTGTGCGTCCCACGCCGACCGACCGCATTCCCATCTGGATCGGAGGTGGCGCCGCCGCCGCCGTCAGGCGGGCCGCCCGTCTTGCAGATGGCTTCTTCTCCAACGCGACCCCCGAAGGCCTCGAAGCGCAGATTCGGATTGCAGCCGAGGAGATGCGCCGCCACGACAGAGATCCCGATGACTTCACCTGGGCGCACTACGCCATCATCTACCCGAGTGACGACCCGGACCGAGGCTGGTCGGAAATCCGCAACCACATACATCACCTCCGCTGGAAGTACGAGGATATGGAGGCCTCCGCCCGCCGAACAGGGCCGATCCCTGCTCCCCCACCGCTCGACCCGACCACCGAAGAACAGCTTCGTGCGTCCGTGCTGGTCGGGCCCGCAGAACAGATCGCAGAACGGCTGCACGCGGTGCGGGACAGAGTCGGCGTGCCCCTGCACATCGTGGCGCGCTCGGTGTTCCCCGGGATGCCATACGCCCAGCAAACAGAGACACTCGAACGAATCGCCTCCGAGTTGATGCCGCTCCTGTGAGCAGCCGGCGACCAACAGAACGCTCCTGCCACGACGACGCCACGTCGACTGCCGGGAATGGGAAACTGGGCAGCGTCGCTACACTCGCTCCGTCATGCGATCGCTCCTCGTCACCATCTTCGCCTTCTCCCTGCTCGCTGCAGCGTGCTCAGGGAAGGCCGCGGACACGATCACCACAACGACCACAACCGTGGCACCCACGACCATCACGACCACGACTACGACCCCACCCACCACGACGACCGAGTCGACGACCACCACAACCGTCTACGACGGTCCGGTCGCGCCGCTCAACGGCCTCCCCGTCGACGATGAGACACTCGTCGACCGTAGGGGACTCGCCGTCAAGATCGATAACCATCCGGCTGCCCGCCCGCAGTCAGGGCTGCAGGAGGCCGACGCGGTCATCGAACTGCCCGTCGAAGGGGTCACCCGATTCATAGCCCTGTTCAACGTGGGGGACTCCACCTATCTCGGACCGATCCGGTCAGTCCGCCCGAGCGATGTCGAGCTCACGAAGCCTCTCGGCGGGAACCTCGTGATCAGCGGCGGTTCCTTCTGGATCCTCAACTATGTGACCTCCAGAGGAGCGAACCTGATCTCTGACTCCGACAGGCTCCATTCCCTTGGTGCGATGTTTCGGATCTCTTCCAGATCTGCCCCACACAACCTGTACGGCAACTCGTTCGAACTGCGCAACTACGCCGACAGCCGCGGGATCCCCGACACACCTCCACCGAACCTGTTCACCTGGGGACCGCTCAAACCCGACGGTCCCGCCGAGAAAATCACCTTGTTCTGGTCGCCGCGAACCGTCTGGACGTGGGACGGGGAGCACTACACACGCACATCCGACGGCAGACCGCACGAGTGGCTCGCCAAAGATGGCACCACCGGACCAATCACCGCGGACACACTGGTGATCATCGTCGCCAGGAGATACACGTCGCATCCTGCAAAGCCGTCTGACGGAAAATCGGTTCCGGCAATGGACACCGTCGGTTCGGGCCGCGCCCTCGTGTTCGCAGGAGGCGAGGTCGAAGAGGGGACCTGGTCAAGAGACTCCATCAAGGAAATCTTCCATCTGAAGCGAGCCGACGGATCCACATTGACGGTTCCTCCCGGTCGGCCGTGGATCTCGATCTTCCCCGACACCCTCGACATCGAGTGGTGAGCGTCTCCGCCGGTGCAACGGCCGTTCGCCGGGGCCAGATCAGCGCGGTGGAAGTGATCTCGAGCGCCCTGGACCGAAGCGAGTCTTCCCAGGACACCCTCAACACATACACCCTCATCGATCGGGAGGGCGCCCTGGAGCGAGCAGAGATCATCGATGAGATGGCTGCCCGGGGTCAGGATCCCGGGCCGCTTGCCGGCGTTCCGATCGCTCTCAAAGATCTCATCGATCAGGCAGGGCTCCCGACTACCTGCGGCTCCGGCTTCTACGAACGGATCTCCGACCGATCGGCAACCGTCGTCGAACGCCTCGAAGCGGCCGGTGCCGTGATCATTGGCAGGACCGGCCTTCACGAGTTCGCCTACGGGTTCTCGAGCGAGAACCACTGGTTCGGCCCTGTTCGCAACCCCTGGGACACGCAGACTTCCCCCGGCGGATCGTCGGGAGGCTCCGCGGTCGCAGTCGCAGCAGGCCTGGCTGCCGCTGCGATCGGAACCGACACCGGCGGCTCGGTGCGCGTTCCTGCCGGCATGTGCGGCATTGTTGGACTCAAGGTGACCCACGGCCGAGTCCCGCTCACAGGCGTGTTCCCCCTCGCCCTGTCGCTGGATACGGTCGGACCGCTCGGACGGAGCGTCGAAGACGTTGCGCTCCTGTACGCGGCTCTGGCAGGACACGATCCCAACGACCCGTGGTCGGCTCCCCGTCCGGTGCCGACACCCGGAGAGGTCCCCCCCGACCTCTCCGGGATACGTATCGGTCTCCCCTATCCGTGGATCAGTGACGCACCCACGACTCCGGGTGTCGCGACTGCGTTCGCAACCGCAATCGATCGAATCTCCGATGCTGGAGCGATCATCACGGCACTCCAGGCCCCGGCACTCATCCCGTCCCCGCACGGTGGCTCGATCGTCGGCGGTGAAGCCGCGAAGGTTCACCGCCCATGGTTCGGGAAGCAACCCTACGGTCCGGCTGTAGCCGAACGGCTGCGGACCGCATTCGAGGTCACGATCGATCAATACATCGACGCGCTCGAATGGACGGCGAAGCTGCGCAACGCAACGGCAGCCGTCTTCCAGGACGTGGACTTGCTCATGACACCAACTGTCGCGGCGACTCGCAAGGTGATCGGAGAACCCACCATCGACGGTATCCCATATCGCAGGGTACTGTCGTGGTTCTCTTCACTCGTCAACCACATAGGTGTGCCGGCCTTGAGTGTGCCGCTTCGCGCACCGGGGACACCCCCGCCTTCCCTGCAACTCGTGGCGCCCTGGTGGGCCGAAAAACGCCTCTTTGCCGTGGGAAGAGCACTCGAAACTCTCGGCATCGCGACCTTCTCCGCACCCCCGATTCCCTGACGTCGACGCCTGCTTGGACTACTGGCCAGGATCGGTAGACTCACGCCGAGCACCGGGTGAAACCCTCTGCTTTACGCGTGAAAGGACCAACGTGTCGAACGACACAAACACTCTTGAACCACACGAGGTCGAAGAGCTCGATAAGGTCATCGTCCGGTTCGCTGGTGACTCTGGTGACGGCATGCAGCTTGCCGGGACCCGCTTCACGAGCGACTCGGCTTTGTTCGGCAACGACCTCGCAACATTCCCGAACTTCCCCGCCGAGATCAGGGCTCCGGCCGGCACCGTTGCCGGCGTTTCCTCGTTCCAGGTGCAGATCGCCGATTTCGATATTCTCACGCCGGGCGATGAAGCAGACGTCTTGGTGGCGATGAACCCTGCTGCGCTCAAAGCGCACCTCAAGGATGTGAAGCCGGGCGGCGTCATCATCGCGAACGCCGATGCGTTCGAACCTCGGAACCTGAAGAAAGCCGGGTTCGATTCCAATCCGCTGGAAGATGGTTCACTCGAGGGATACCGGGTCTTCGCGGTACCGATGGAGCGTCTCACCAAAGACGCCGTGGCAGGCACCGGAGTGAGCAGCAGGGATGCGCTGCGATCCAAGAACCTGTTCGCACTCGGGTTGCTCGCATGGATCTTTACCCGGTCGATCGACCCCACGATCGACTGGCTCAAGAAGAAGTTCGCCGCTAGGCCCGAAGTCGCGGAAGCCAACATCGCCTCGCTGAAGGGTGGCTACAACTACGGCGAGAATACGGCAGCGTTCAAACACACGTTCCACGTTCGCAAGGCGGCACTCGAGCCCGGCGAGTACACGAACGTAACCGGCAACACGGCACTGTCCTGGGGACTGATCGCCGCGGCCAAGGCGGCGGGGCTTCGGCTGTTCTATGGCAGCTATCCGATCACTCCCGCGACGGACATCTTGCAGGAACTGGCGAAGCGCCGGAATTTCGATGTCGTGACGTTCCAGGCAGAAGACGAGATCGCAGGTGTTGGTTCCGCCATCGGGGCCGCATTCTCCGGGAATCTCGCCGCTACCGGGACGAGCGGACCGGGACTCGCTCTCAAGAGTGAGTCGGTGTCGCTGGCGGTCAGCATCGAACTGCCGTTGGTGATCGTCGATGTCCAGCGGGCAGGTCCGTCGACAGGCTTGCCGACAAAAGTCGAGCAGACCGACCTGCTGTTCGCCATGTACGGGCGGCACGGGGAGGCTCCCCTGCCGATCGTCGCCGCCAAGTCGCCGGCCGACGCGTTCGACACCGCAATGGAGGCGTCCAGGCTCGCCCTCAAGTACATGACACCCGTGATCCTGTTGTCCGACAACTACATCGCCAACGGCTCAGAACCGTGGCTGCTGCCGGACCTCGACTCGTTACCGGACATTTCGGTTTCCTTCGCTGTCGAACCGAATGCAGACGGGCGCTTCCTGCCCTATCTGCGGGACGAGAAGACGTTGGCAAGGCCATGGGCCAGGCCGGGAACACCAGGCCTCGAACATCGTGTCGGCGGCCTCGAGAAGCAGGAAGTCATCGGAAACGTTTCGTACGATCCGGCCAATCATCAACTGATGACCGACCTCAGAGCCTGGAAGATCCGAGCGATCGCCAACGACATCCCCTTGTTGGAGATAGCAGGCGACGAAGACGCCGAGCTACTGGTGCTCGGCTGGGGTTCGACGTACGGACAGATCATGGGAGCGGTCAAGCGAGTCCGCAAGGATGGCCTGAAAGTCGCGACCACCCACCTACGCCATCTGAACCCGTTCCCGGCGAACTTCGGTGACATACTGCTGAAGTATCCGACGATTCTCGTGCCGGAGGTCAACTCCGGGCAGCTTCGCCACATGATCAGGGCCGAGTACCTGGTACCGACAATGGGCCTCAACCAAGTGACCGGGTTCCCATTCAAGGTATCGACCATCGAGAAGAAGATCCGGGAGATCCTCGCATGACCGAGACACCCACCTACACACGCAAGGACTTCCAGTCCGATCAAGAAGTCAAGTGGTGCCCCGGCTGCGGGGACTTCACCATCCTGGCATCCATCCAGTCGTTCTTCGCCGAGGCAGGCCTGCCAAAGGAGAACTTCGTGGTGATCTCGGGAATCGGCTGCTCTTCCCGTTTCCCGTACTACATGAACACCTATGGCATACACAGCATCCATGGCCGGGCCCCAACGATCGCCTCCGGTATAGCGATCACCCGTCCGGAGCTGTCTGTCTGGGTGACGACCGGCGATGGTGATGCACTGTCGATCGGCGGGAACCATTTCATCCACCTGATGCGCCGCAACGTGAATGTCAAGGTCGTGTTGTTCAACAACCAGATCTACGGTCTCACAAAGGGCCAGTACTCACCGACCAGTGAAGTCGGCAAGATCACCAAGTCGAGCCCGATGGGATCAATCGATCGCCCATTCAATCCGGTGAGCCTGGCTCTCGGCGCCGAGGCCTCGTTCGTCGCACGGACCATCGACATGGACCGCAAGCTCACGATGAAGGTTCTCCAGGCGGCGTATGACCACCGGGGTACCGCGCTCATCGAGATCTACCAGAACTGCAACGTGTTCAACAACCATGCGTTCCTGGAACTGACCGGAAAGCAGACTCGTGACGAGAACCGCATCAATCTCGAGCACGGCCGGCCGGTCGTGTTCGGCGCCGAGGGCGAGCATGCGGTCATCTTGGAGAACGGCGCCGCAAAGGTGGTCTCGACGGCCTCCGTCGATCCGTCACAGATCGTTGTGCACGATGAGCACGCGGTAAACCCGAGCGCCGCGTTTGCGCTGAGCCGCCTCTCGCATGGCCCACACGGCCCGACCCCGATCGGAATCTTCCGGAACGTGGAGCGGCCGGTCTACGAGGATGTTCTCCAGGAGCAGATCGACACTGCCCGGGAAAAGAAAGGCGACGGCGACCTGTACCAACTCCTCCGTTCGGCAGGAACCTGGACGGTCGAGTAGCGGCATTGGCACCAGCCATCAGATATCTGATAGCCACGAGTCCCGGGGCGCGAGGCCCGGGACTCTGTGTTTCCTCCCCCGTCGCCGGAGGGGGTTTTGGGAGGCGCCGCCCCCCGGTCAAATAGGAAACGCGTCACCCAAGACTCAGATGCTTCGCCGCCTCCCGAAAACTGAGTCCGGAGAGTTCCTCCCGGTGTTCGAGCAGGAACCTCGACACCGCGGCCGGATCGGTTTTGGCGTACTCGCGTAACGCCCAGCCGATCGCCTTTCGGATGAAGAACTCTTTCTCGTCGGCCCGCCGCAGGCAGTAGTCGAAAAGCCGGCCCGTATCGGTCCGGTACTTGTGCTTGAGCTGGGCGAGGAGCGCCGCCCGGCGTATCCAGAGATCTTGATCATCGATCCAGGCATCGAGCAATGGCCACAGTCGCTCCGGATCGTCCAGGAGGACCTGCCCGATGAGACGTGCGGAGATGACGTCGACGAAGTCCCACCACGCTCCCTCGACGATGAGCCGCCGGTAGAGGTCAAGGTTCTCGAAGGTGATCCACCGCCGCTCGGCGATCGCGAGATCGACGGCGAGGTACTTCTCTTCGCGGTGCGGAAGCTCCCAGAGCGCGATGATGGCGGTCCGGTAATGCTCCTGCGCATGGATCGGGAAGCGTCGGCGTGCCTCCCGCAGAATCAGCCGCCGTTCCGGCGTGGGTACCCCATGGAACGGCATCTCGGTCTTCATGTAGGCAGCCATCGCCACCGCCCGATCAGGGTCGGCGCGAGCCGATAGCTCGGCCGCGACGAAGGAGACAATCCCATCCACGACCCCAACGCTACCCCGGCACCGCGAGACCTACGGCCGCGTATCGCTACCTATCGTTTTCTGTCACACCCGGTTGATACGATGCCGGTGTGGAGAGTCGAACTACGGACAATCTGGAGCAGGTCCTGCTGGCGTCCGAAGCGGTGATCGCTCGGGAACGGGCACGACAGATGACGGTGTTGGCCGAACTGGATCGCCGCCAGGTCGCCTTGATGGACGGCTGCCGGTCGATGACCGAGTGGACAGCGAGTCGCCTCGACATCGCTCCGGAGACCGCCTCGATGCTGGTGTAGACCTCCCGAACGGTCCTCGACACCCCTGCTGTCGCCGCAGCGGTGACCGGCGGCGAGATCACCTTCGATCGGGCGGCAGAACTCTGCCGGCTGGCCGCCTCACCTGGCGAGGTGAAGGAAGAAGCGATCCTCGAAGCCGCCGATCTGTACGGCAGCATCACCCCACGGACTCCTACCCCCAGGGCGGAATCGCAACGCCCGGTTTGAGAGCGAAGACAACGAGCCAGAACAGAATCGCCACGAGAACGACCGGCACGACCGGAATCGCGGGAACAGTCGGCCTCCACTGATGATCGACACCCACGATCGGGGCGGACACGAGGGCACCCAGCACGATGACCCCGCTGGCGATCAGCCCGAACGGCAGCCGCGGGTCGGGGAGCATGAAGACGGCCACGAGCGCCCCGCCGACCAGCCACGGGACGCCGGCGACGACGAGCATGACACGCACACGGCTGCCACGGGTCTCCAACAAGCTCGCACGGGGAGCGAACTTGAGAAACGCGGGCGCGGCCATCATCCCCATCCCGAGCACTGCCGCGGCAGCAACCCCGGCGAGGATCCACAGGAAACGCTCGGGCAGGCCGACGCTCGCTGCGATCCCAGCCCCGATCCCCATTCGGTCAAACGGGGCTGCGAGGATCACCTGGAGACCGGTGCGGAATAGGTGCAGGATCGTCCACAGCACGGTCAGTCTGGCCACACCGTGAGGACCCGGTCCCGGGTATACCAGCAGGAGCAAGATCCCGACTCCGAACGCCGCCAGGAGTCCGCCGGTCAGGGCGAGGTTCGGTCCCGTCGCCTGGAACGTAACGGCCGCATGTGAAAGCACCGGTTCCCGCCCCTCGACCCAACCGAAGCCGGCGAGTCCAGCGAGATAGACGAGCTGGGCCATGACATAGCCGAACACGAAGGTGAGACAGGACGTCACCGCCACCGTGGTCAGCCCCCGGCTACGACGTTCCGCCATGGACTGCAGCCTACGCGAAGAAACATCACCGAGGGCGACAAGGGGGATGACGACCGGGGGTCCGGCCCAGCGAGCGAAGCGAACGGTTTCTCCCCCCAGCGAGCGAAGCGAACGGTTTCTCCCCCCAGCGAGCGAAGCGAACTGTTTCTCCCCCCAGCGAGCGAAGCGAACTGTTTCTCCCCCCAGCGAGCGAAGCGAACTGTTTCTC
>JAACED010000033.1 GCA_011682695.1 Gammaproteobacteria bacterium | reverse complement strand
AGCGTTTCTGCAGGCTGCTCGTCGGTCACGTACTCGTTGACTCCGGCTCTGCCGGGGAACACGTCGGGTGCGGTCACGCCGACGACCGGACCGCCCACCGATCGGGCTCCTTGCGAAACGGCTTCCATCAGCCCGCCATACCCGCCACTGGCAACGGTGAATCCCGCCTCTGCCAGAAGTCTGCCCAACCGCTGGGCATCCCGGTAGTCGGGATGGTCCGGTGGGGTGCGTGAGGAACCGATGACGGCGATGGTTGGCATGGGCCACAAGGATAGTGCTGCACCTCTCGGCCTCTCCCGGCCAGTTTCCTCCCCCAGGAGGCCCGAAGGGCCGACGTTGGGGGAGGTGTCCCGTCAGGGGCGGAGGGGGTCTTGGGAGGTGCCGCGCCAGGGGCGGAGGGGGTCCTGGCACCGGCACTTCGATGACACCCGCCCTACGGTCTTGCATCACTGCAACGTGGCGATACGAAATACAAAGTACGCAATACGAAATACGTAGAGAAGCGATCCCGCCGATCAGACAACGATTTCTCGCAGCGCCGAAAGGACGCGGCGGTCATCGACGAGTGCGAGCTGTTCGATCGCGAGCATCGGGAGTGGAGCGTCGAAGCCGGTGACTCGCCGGATGGGAGCTTCGAGCAGGTAGGCGCCGTGTTCGGCAACGTACGCCGCGACCTCTGCAAGCGGCCCAAGCGTCCGGGGAGGCTCTTGCACCACAACGAGGCGACTCGTCTTCTCGACCGAGGCCATGACCGTCTCCGTGTCCCAGGGGAACAGGGTGCGCAGGTCGATGACCTCCGCGGAGATTCCTTCCTGTTCGGCTGCAGCCGCCGCCTTCAGGCTCACCGGGACCATGCCTCCGTAGGTGACCACGGTGACGTCGGTGCCTTCCCTACGTACTCTGGCTTGACCGAGAGGGAGCGTGTACGGCTCGACGGGCACGTCTTGTCGCCCTGCCCGGTACAGGACCTTGGGTTCCAGGAAGATGACCGGGTCATCCAACCGGATCGCCGCGGCAAGAAGCCCCTTCGCGTCGAACGGTGTCGAAGGAACCACGATTACCAGGCCCGGGGTGTGCACGAAGTACGCCTCCGGGCTCTCCCCGTGATGCTCCGGCGCTCCGATTCCTGCACCGTTGGGAAACCGAACCACGATCGGCAGCGAGACGTGACCGCGGGTGCGATATCGCATTCTGCCCAGATGGGACACGATCTGGTCGAAGGCCGGGTAGACGAACCCGTCGAATTGGATCTCGGCGATGGGCCGGCCTCCGGCGACGGCCATGCCGATGGACGAACCCACGATCGCGGATTCGTTGAGAGGTGTGTCGAGGACACGCTCTGGTCCGAACCGTTCCTGGAGATGTTCGGTGATCCGGAAGACGCCGCCAGACTTGCCTACGTCCTCACCCAAGACCAGCACCGACGGGTCCTCTTCCAGCGCCTCTGCGAGTGCGGCGTTGATCGCTTCCGCCATGGTCCAGGACTCGGAAGGACCTTCGGGCGGCCGAACGGCGAGATCGGGCCACGGCGTCTCGTTCCGAAAGTCGGTTTCCTGTTCCCCTGCTTCGCGTTGCGCCAGGTGGAGTTCATCGATGAGAATCCGAGGAACCGTCGAGTACACATGGCGGACGACTTCGTCACGGGACGGCAGGGGGATCGCTTCGATCTGTGCGACTGCTGCGTCAAGACGTCGATCGATCCCGTCGATGAGTTCGGCTTCACGGACGTCATCCCACAGGCCCAGCCCGGTCAGGTGGGTGCGCAGTCGTGGAATCGAATCCTTCGCTCTCCACTCCTGCTCTTCCTCTTCCGAGCGGTATCGGCGCGGGTCGTCGGCCGTGCCATGAGGACCGAACCGGTATGTGATCGCTTCGATCAACGTCGGGCCTTCACCATTCCGGGCGCGGCGGACCGCCTCATCGGTGGCCACGTAGACGGCGAGTGGATCCATCCCGTCTACCCGCATCCCGTTGATCCCGTACGCGATCGCCTTGTCGGCGAGCGCTATCGAAGCAGTCTGTTTGTCCAGTGGGACGGAGATGGCGTACAGATTGTTGCGGCAGAAGAACACGTTGGGTGTCTTCCAGACTCCGCTCGCGTTCAACGCCGCGTGGAAATCGGACGCCGATGTCGCACCGTCGCCGAAGTAGGCGATCGTCACCGCGTCGGTTCCGTCCCTTCGAGCCTGGTATGCATGGCCGACGGCGTGAGGAAGGTGCGAGGCGATCGGGACCGCATCCATCTGTACCCGGTACCGGTACGGGTCCCATTCGACGTTCGGGAGTCCGCGCCAGTAGGCGAGGAGAGTACTGATCGGCACGCCTCTGACGAGCTGGGTGCCGTGCTCCCGGTAGCTCGGGTAGACCCAGTCGTTCGGGCCGAGTGCGAGTGCGGACGCGACCTGTGCCGCCTCTTCACCTTCGAGGGGAGCGTAGGTGCCCATGCGCCCCTGGCGTTGCAGGGCGACGGCCTTCCGATCGAATCGTCGAGCCAACACCATGTGCCGATACATGTCCGTCAGCAACTCGTCGGAGAGGTTCGGATCTGGACCGATGAACGCGCCGTCCGGATCGAGAATCTGAAACATCATCTGTTTAGTTTCGCACTGAGGAGACGGATGAACGAAACCTCAGGCTTGCCCGCCGATGTCTACCTGGTAGGCCTCGTACACGATGTCGGCGCCCTTCTGGCGGTGCCGGGTGATACGTCCGAGAAGTTGGGTGATGTGCTCACGGACCAGGCCGGATTCGACGTCCTCGGCGTCGAGTGCGATTTCGATCTCCTCGATCATCCCCTTGATGACGGCGTGATCTGCGGTGAGCAGACGGATGTCGTTGGAGATACGGGGCGCCACGGTCGTGAGTTCCCGGTAGAGGCCGTCCGGTCCCTCCGTCTTCTCGATGTGGTCGGCGAGCGCGGTCGCCACAGTCGCGAGCATGTCTCGGATACGGTCCTGCCAGATCGAGCCGGCGCCGACCGGTCCTGCCGCGACCAGCTCGAGGGCATCGGCGGCGTCGTGCAGTGGTTGACGTCGTTCCCGTGCTTCGGCGATCAAATCCCGTTCTGGCATCGTGGCACCCTTCTATCGTTCTCCTTCTTGCAGAGTACTCGCCTCCAGGATTTCGATTGCAGGCACACGCAGTCAGGGCCTCGACTGTCCGGCGTTCGTGAGGGCTCATCGTGTGAGAATCCGCCGCCGGCCGTGGGAGGGCGATTTGCCCGGAAGGGGGCGTTGACGGAGCGCCACGTCGCTGTCTCTCATCCCTTGGAGTGCGGGAGCGGTGGCACACCGCCGGATTGGCCGGCGCGTATACGATGTCACCAGAGCCGACGTGTCTATAGGTACTCCTTTGGATCGCGGCCGCTATCCAACGGTGCTGATAATGAGGGAACCAACGATGCAGGTACGCTGGTCACACTGGAAAGAGGAGACGAGATGCTGATCGACGGCGGGCCGTTGAGCCCCGAGCAGGTTGTGGCGGTGGCGGTACGCCGTGAACCGGTCGAACTCGCAGCCTCGGTACCGGCGCGAATGGCGCCTGCGCGCAGGCTCATCGAAGAGGTGATTGCCGAGGAGCGAACCGTCTATGGCGTCACCACCGGGTTTGGCGCACTTGCCAACACCCGGATCGGGCGGGAAGAAGCGAAAGACCTCCAGGTACACCTCCTGCGAAGCCATGCGGCCGCCGTCGGTGCACCGCTCGATGACGAGATCGTTCGGGCGATGCTGCTGCTGCGTGCCCGTACACTTTCGCAGGGCCATTCCGGAGTGCGGCCCGTTCTTGTGGAGCGCTACATCGAATTCCTGAACAAGGATCTACTCCCACTGGTCCCCTCCCAAGGTTCCGTCGGCGCTTCCGGCGACCTCGCTCCGTTCGCACACCTGGCCCTTCCGCTCATCGGAGAAGGCTTTCTGAAGGCGGCAGGCGACATCCGTCCTTCCGTGGAGGTGCTCGCCGAGCACGGCATCGAGCCGGTTCGCCTTCAGGCCAAGGAGGGCTTGAGTCTGCTCAACGGGACCGAAGGGATGCTGGCGCAGGGAATCCTGGAACTGGTCCGGGCGGAGCGGCTCGTTGCCACGGCCGATCTGGCGTGTGCCCTGTCGGTCGAGGCGCTGCTCGGAAGTGCGCGTCCGTTCCGACCGGAGATTCACGCACTTCGTCCGCATCCGGGACAGATCGTGTCGGCAGGACTCATTGAGCGGCTTCTCGAAGGCTCCGCGATCGTCGCCAGTCACCGCGACGACTTCACCCACGCCGTGCAGGACGCCTACAGCCTGCGCTGTGCTCCGCAGGTGCACGGTGCCGTACGCGACGCCTTGAGCTACGCCAGGGACGTGTTTACTCGTGAGTTGGGCGCCGTCGTCGACAACCCCATCGTCTTCCCTTCAACCGGCGAGATCGTTTCGGGAGGGAACTTCCATGGTCAGCCTCTCGCGATTGCACTCGACCTCATGGCGATCGCCGTGACGGAGCTGTCGTCGATCTCCGAACGACGCACCGATCGGCTCCTGGACCCCGAGCGATCCTCGGGACTCCCCGCGTTCCTGGCCGCCAAGCCTGGAGTCGACTCGGGCTATATGCTCACCCAATACACCGCTGCGGCCCTCGTTGCCGAGAACAGGGTCCTTGCCCATCCGGCTTCCGTGGAGTCCATCCCGACCTCGGGTTCTCAGGAAGACCATGTCTCGATGGGCTGGGGTGCCGCACGCAAGCTGTGGCAGGTTCTGGACAACGTGAAGCGGGTGCTGGCCGTCGAGATCCTTTGTGCCGTTCGAGGCGTCGAACTCCGGGCGCCGTCGACACCGTCCGTGCACACGGCGGCTGCAATGCGGGCCGTTCGCGAGGTCGTGCCTCCGGTGACTGAGGATCGACCGCCGGGCGTCGAGATCGAAGCCGTGGCGCGTCTGATCGACGGTGGTGCACTGCTCGCCGCCGCGGGACTCAGCTGAAGCGAGAGCGGATCTCCTCTTCGTACTCCGGAAAGTACTTACTGATCACCGGCAGGTCGAAGGTGCTGAGGATCGACTCTTTGGGCTCCCGTTCCAGCAGGAACCGGAACGATTCTTCGATCAGACGTGCAGCATCGGTCTCAGGCGCGAGTCGCTGCACGTCCGCCTCTCTGACTCGCACGTTGTACACGGTCGAGCTCTTGTCGTCGCGGACCCGCACCGTGTACTGATCCGCAGCAGTTTGGATGATGGAGATGCCTGGCATGCTCTGGAAGCTACCACCGCTGGACGGAAGGTGGCGGGTTGGCGGTACGCTTTGTGCAGGAGGACATCATGAGTAGAGAAATCCATGCTCCTCGGGGCACCGCTCTCAACACGAAGGGCTGGCTGCAGGAGGCGGTGCTTCGCTGCCTGATGAACAATCTCGACCCCGAGGTTGCCGAGAACCCCGACGAGCTCGTCGTCTACGGAGGACGAGGAAAAGCGGCACGAAACTGGGAGGCCTTCGATGCGATCGTGAGGAGTCTCCAGGATCTCGAGAACGACGAGACGCTGCTGATCCAGTCCGGCAAACCGGTCGGGGTGTTCCGAACTCACGAAATGGCTCCCCGCGTACTGATCGCGAACAGTCTCCTCGTACCCGACTGGGCCACGTGGGAGGAGTTCTGGGAACTCGAGGCCAAGGGTCTGATCATGTACGGCCAGATGACGGCGGGATCCTGGATCTACATTGGGACACAGGGCATCCTCCAAGGCACGTATCAGACGTTCCTCGCCATCGCCGAGCAGCGCTTCGGTGGCACGTTGAAAGGAACGCTGACGCTGACCGCAGGTCTCGGCGGCATGGGTGGCGCCCAGCCGCTGGCGATCACGATGAACGGGGGAATCGCCCTCGTCGTCGAGGTGAACCCTGCCCATATTCAACGGCGTATCGATACCGGTTACCTCGACGTGGCCGCTCCGAGCCTGGATGCGGCGATCCGAATGGCGTTGGAGGCGAAATCTCGCGGTGATGCGTTGTCGATCGGCGTGCAAGGGAATGCAGCCGACATGTTTCCCGAGCTCCTGGACCGTGGGATCGGCATCGACATCGTCACCGATCAGACATCTGCGCACGATCCACTCAACGGGTACATACCGAGCGGGTACGACGTCGTTGCTGCGGCCGAGCTTCGCAAGAGCGATCCGGAGCGCTACATGGCCCTGGCCCGCTCTTCCATGGCTCGCCATTGCGCGGCGATGGTCGGCTTCATCGACGCCGGTGCCGAGGTGTTCGACTACGGCAACAACCTGCGTGGCGAAGCCAGGAACGGCGGGTTCGAGCAGGCGTTCGCGTATCCCGGTTTCATGCCCGCCTACTTGAGGCCGCTCATGTGCGAGGGGATGGGCCCGTTCCGGTGGGTCGCCCTCTCCGGAGACCCCGCAGACATTGCCGAGACCGACAAGGTGATCGCAGAGCTGTTTCCGGAGAATCAGGGACTTCAACGTTGGCTTGAACTCGCCAAGGAGAAGGTGCAGTTCCAGGGGCTTCCCGCCCGGATCTGCTGGCTCGGCTACGGCGAGCGGGCAAAGGTGGGCCTGGCATTCAACGAGTTGGTGCGGTCGGGGAAGGTGAAGGCTCCGATCGTCATCGGTCGTGACCATCTGGACTCCGGCTCCGTTGCCTCCCCGTACCGTGAGACAGAGGCGATGCTCGACGGGTCCGACGCTATCGCCGATTGGCCGATCCTCAACGCCCTGCTGAACACGTCTTCCGGGGCGGCATGGGTCGCGGTGCACCACGGGGGCGGTGTCGGGATCGGCAAGGCGATCCACGCCGGCGCACAAGTCGTCGCAGACGGCACCGACGATGCCGCCCGTCGACTGGAGCTGATGCTCACCAACGACCCGGGAACCGGAGTGATGCGTCACGCGGACGCGGGCTACGACCGGGCGATCGAAGTTGCCAGGGAACGGGGCGTCCATATCCCGATGCTCGGACAATAAGAACCCGCAATCCCCGAACCCAGGGCTCAGGGGTACCCATAGGGTACGTACGAGCCCAGGGTTCAGAAGTATCCCCAGGGTCCCTGCGAACCCAGGGCTCAGGGGTACCCATAGGGTACGTACGAGCCCAGGGTTCAACGTGTGCGGGGGTGTGTTCCGTAGGTGAGCACTCGCAGAATCGTGAATATGGCGATGACCAGGGTCGTGCCCCCGTAGAACGCGACGGCGAAGATGCCGTGGCTGTCCGTTCCCGCCTCGATGCCGTGAATCAGCGCGGCGGAGAACACCCCGTACGCGAGGTAGTGGACGCCCCTCCAGACCCTCTGTCCGATCCGCCGGCGGACGTAAAACGTGAAGCTGGTCAGCGCCATGCCGTAGAGAGCGACGATTCCCAGAGCGACCGCCACCGGTTCCCAGGTCGAGGCGCCCGGTACGAGCACGTCACGGAGGCCGAAACCGACATAGTCGTCCGTCAGCAATGCAACCACGTGGATGACGGTGGCGAGCAGGCTGCCGATCGACAGCGTTTCGTGCACATAGGTGGTGTTCTTCGTCGAGACGGCGTGCGCCAACATCTTCGAGGAGATCAACAGACCCCAGAGTGTGGCTGCCGCGAGGAGGGCGAATGCGACGAGACCCGATCCTCTCACGGTGATCCATGTGAGATTCATGCCGCCACCGCTTCCAGGCTTCCCGTCGCGTACACGGAAGCGTGGTTCCAGATGACGAGCGCACCGTCGATCCAGTCTTGATCGTCGGCCCAGGCGAGACCGTCTTCACCGTGGAACAGAATCGCCTTGGCTCCGGCCTCCGCCATGACCGCGCGATCACAGACAACGGTTGCGCTGAGCACGGGCGTTTGTGCAGGAGCGCCGGTGCGCGGGTCGATCAGGTGGTGAGCATCGCGTCCGGCGACCTTCCATGTGCGGCGGGTAACCGAGCTGGTGGCGAGCCCTCGACGGCCCAACGGGATCGTCGCGACGATGTCGCCCCAGGGATCTTCGATGTCGACTTCGGCCTCGGAGTGGTTCGAGCGAAGGTCCCCGCCCGCGTTCACGATGGTCGCGAGGCCGCGTTCAACGGCGACGTCTGCCGTCCAGCCTTTGGCGATGCCGCCGAGGTCGAAACGAGCACCGGGTGTCTTCTTCAACGTGGTGCCGTCGATCCGCCACTCCCAGTTCGGTTCGGCGATGCTCGGCGGAGCTGCGAGATCGACGATCCCTGGAAATGTTCTGTCGTAGCCCCATGCGGACACGAGTTCGCCGACTGCCGGGTCGACGAGACGATCGGTCCGACTGCGAAGATCCTGGGCGGCGGTGAAGATGTCTGCCAGGAGGGGAGACAGTTCCATGGTCGACGCCGAGGAGTCGTTCAGTCGGCTGAGTTCGCTGTGTTCCAGGAAACGGCTGCAGACCTGCTCGACCTCATCGAAGAGGTGCCGCGCTCCCGTTGCACTCTCGTCCGGCTGCAAGACCACTGTCACCGACGTACCCATCGCACTGAACGCGACCGATCGCATCATGAGCCCTTGGAGGTTTGGCGAGCCGGTGCCTGCACGACACGATGCACGATCCGCGTCGGTGGCGGCGTGATCTCGGCGGGGCCGACCCTGACAATCAGGAGACCGCTCTGCGGGGCCGATGGCACCGCTGCGATCTGGGAGGAAGGCGCGCTCTGCTCGACTGCGATCGGTTGCGTATCGGCAGGTGGGGGTGGCGTCGCGGCGACCCTACCGGCGAGGATCGCGGTTGCCCAGGCGACTCCGGCGACCGTCCACGCGACGATCTTGACGCCTCGCAGCGGAAGGAAGCGCTTGCGAATCACTTCGTTGCCTCATCGGCGACGCGCAACACGGCGTTGTGGGATTCCAGCACCTGCACGATCGATGCGGGGAGTTGCTGCTCGGCCTGGTCGGTGGGGAGTATCCATGCCGAGTTCTCTGCCTGCAACGTGCGGTACAACGCAGGGCTCAGGCCGTCGGGGGTCGGCGGATCGGTGGCGTTGACGAATGTCGCGGAAGAAGCCACGACGGGCGTCGGAGAGGGAACCCCCGAGTAGCTTCGCACCGCCAGGAATCCGAACACGGCGAAGATTGTGGCCACGATGACCATTGCACGATCGCGCATCAGTCGTCTTCGCCTTCGTCTTCGTAGTCGTCTTCGTAATCGCGTTCGTGTTCGGTCTCCTGCACCGACGCCGGCGCAGCGCTCACCGTCTCGACGACGGTGACGATCTGGACCGGCTGGTCGGTCACCGAAGCGGCAGGGAGGGGATTTTCGGCATCAGCGCAGATCGGTCGCAGCGCATCCAGGGCTGCCTGTTCGAGCGGGGAAATCGTGCCGGCGGTTTCCTTCGCAGCCAGGGCGAGACCGTCTTCGCCACAAGCGCGTTGCAGATCGGCGTCACGGGCGACGGCATCCTGGATGGCGAGTGTCGTTCCCTCCGACTGCTGTGGCACCTGCGTGCTGTCGGTGTGGGTATCTGCGGACGAGGTGTCCGCGGTGAACCCCGCGACCGCGCTGACGGTCGGGACCCCGATCGCAGTGGCGAGAATGATGGCAGCGAGCTTCCCTTTCATATCTCCTCCTTGGAGTGGTTCCGATAGCCTGCATGAGTGTCGGATAAAGGGGTATTAAGAGAGCCTGAAGGCTCGTGCAAGGATGAGGGCATGGATTTCGTGCTTCGCAACGTCGGGGAACTGACCACCAACGACGTCGGCCGACCCGCCGCCGGTGGCGTCGTCCTCAACGCGGCGGTGGTCGTGAGGAATGGCGTCGTGACCTGGGCGGGACCAGATGATGCCCTGCCGTCCAATGTCGATGTCCAGCGTGAGATCGACGTTGGAGGAAGGGCGGTGATCCCCGGTTTCGTGGATGCGCACACCCACTGTGTCTTTGCCGGCGATCGGGCCGAGGAATTTGGCCGGCGACTCCGCGGGGAGAGCTACGAAGAGATCCTCGAGGCCGGCGGAGGTATCCGCTCGACCGTGGAAGCAACCAGAGCCGCCGGCGTGGAAGAGCTTGTCGAATCCGCAGCGCGAAGACTCGACCGGATGCTGGCGATGGGCACCACGACGGCCGAGGTCAAGTCAGGGTACGGGCTCGACACGCCCACAGAGAGGAAGATGCTCGAAGTCATCACGGAGCTCGCGCACACCCATGCCATCGACGTCGTGCCGACGTTTCTCGGTGCGCATGTCGTTCCAGCGGAGTATCAGGAGGATCGTGAGGCGTATGTGCGGCTCATCGAAGACGAGATGCTGCCGGCCTGCGCCCCGTTCGCTCGTTACTGCGACGTGTTCTGTGACAGTGGTGCGTTCACCGTCGACGAGGCCCGGCGGATCCTCCAGGCCGGCAGGCGTTTCGGTTTGCAGCCGCGCATGCACGTCGAGCAGCTCGCACGCACGGGCGGAACGGCGCTGGCAGCCGAACTGGGCGCAGTCAGTGCCGATCATCTCGACCGTATCGCCTCCGACGATGTCGAGGCTCTGCGTCGGGCAGGAACCGTTGCGGTGCTCTTGCCCGCGGTCGCTTTGTCGATGCGGACTCTTCAGCCGCCCGGCAGGATGCTCTGGGATGCAGGCGTTCCGGTGGCCATCGCCACGGACTGCAACCCGGGCACCGCTTATGTGGAGAGCATGCCGCTCGTGGTGGTGCTGGCCGTCCTCGAAATGGGATTGACGCCAGAGGAGGCGCTGTGGTCGGCGACTCGTGGGGGTGCGCTGGCCATCGAGGAGACGGGCAAGGGATGGGTCGGCGAGGGCGCGATTGCGGATCTGATCATCCTCGACGCTCCGCGAGCCATTCACCTTGTCTACCGGCCCGGCACAGGCCTCATCGGTGCCGTCGTGAAGGACGGCAATTTCGTCGCCGACACACTCAGCCTGTCGCGATGAGCACGACCCCTGTCAGCGCGAGTGCGACTCCTGCGAGACGTGGCACCGTGAGTCGTTCTTTCAGCACCACTCTCGCCAGAACGATGGTCGAAGCCGGGTAGAGGGCCGTAACGACCGAGGCCAACGAGATCAAGCCGGCCCGCACGGCCAAGAGGAACAGGGCGTTTGCAGCGATGTCGAGCACGCCGGCTCCCGCAACCGTCTTGTCCAGCATCCGGGTGGGTCTGATCCTCTTTCCAAGGCTTGCGGCAAGGATCGCGACGAACGGTATGGAGGCGGCGCGGGCACCGATGAGCGGCCAGATTCCGGATGTGGGGTCCGTTCTGCTGATCAGAATGAAGAACGCCCCGAAGCCGATCCCGGCCAGGAATCCGTCGAGGGCGCCGGTATTGCGCATTTCCCCTTCGTCGGGGGTTCGTTCCCGGGTGATGAGTGCGATGGAGGAGAGGGCGGCCACGATTCCGATTGTCGCCGCGGTGGACGGTCGATCTCCGATGAAGAGTCCGAACGTGAGGGGAACCAGGGCGGTCGTGACGGCCGACAAGGGGGCAGCGACGGACATCCGTCCCGTGGAGAGTCCCCGATAGAAGAAGATCAGCCCGGTACCACCGATGAGCCCGGCCGCGGCCCCCCATCCGAAATCGGCGAGCCGGTATTCCTCCGGTCCGAGGACCGGGAGTAACGCGAGGAGGAGCACGGCCCCGACCATTTGCGAGACCACCACCACGCCCATGGCCTGGTGACGCTTCGAGGCCATGCCGCCGAGGAAATCGGCGGCGCCGTACGTGACGGCGGAGAGGATGGCGAACACGGCGAACACGGGAGAAGGGTATCCACTTTTCCGTAGCCGGTTTTCAGTCATCAGTTGTCAGTTGTCAGTAAGACACGCGACCACGCGTAGTTCGTAACTGATGGCCGGCTGTTGACCGATGACTGATGACTGATGACGTTTCTAGACTCGCTCCCGATGACTCATCCTTTCTTCTCCGTGCATCCGATCGCCTTCTCCCATCGAGGTGGGCGCCTGTTGTGGCCGGAGAACACCGTCTTCGCGTTTCAACAGTCGTACGACCTCGGCTACCGGTACTTCGAGACGGACCTCCACATGACCAAGGACGGCGTCGTGATTCTCTTCCACGACGATTACCTCGATCGCACAACAGACGGCACCGGCGATGTCTGGGACTACACCTTCGAAGAGTTCGAGTCATTCGACGCTGCGTTTCGATTCGGAGCCGATCGTGAATGGCCGTACCGGGGACAGGGCATGACCGTCCCCTCGCTCGAGGAGATCGTCACGACGTTCCCGGATATTCGACTCACCCTCGAGTTGAAGCAGGGTGGTCTCGAAGGGCCTCTCGTCGCATTGCTGGAGCGTCTCGACCTATGGGACCGTGTGATCATCGCCGGCTTCGACGATCGCTGGGCGCGCGCCGTACGGAAGGCAACCGAAGGGCGGGTACTCACGTCGAGTGGCACGTGGGAGACGCGTGCCTTTTGGCTTGCGTCGAGAGCCGGTATCGGCCTGCGGATACCGGCGGCCGCGCTGCAGGTCCCTGTGCGGCACGGAAGCCTCACCATCGTCGACGACAAGTTCGTTGTTGCAGCCCACAGGGCGGGCAAACACGTGCACGTGTGGACTGTCAACGAGGCGGATGAAATGCACCGGCTACTCGATCTGGGAGTCGACGGGCTGATGAGCGATCGACCGGACATCCTCAAGGCGGTCTACGAAGAGCGAGGCGCGACGCTTGCGTGAACGGGTCGGATCCATCGCCCTGCTGCAGGTGCAGCGCCGGCGCCTGAAAGGCAGCGGCGTGTACGACCCGGCGCCGCTGGTCACCTCGGAACGGCTGCTGCTCACCCGCGAAGGCGTGCTCGCCGCACGTGACGGCGGCTGGGTGATCGATGCGCATCATGCGTCGCATCCACAGCGAACCCGGTGGAGTCCCCATGCAACGGTATCGATTGGCTTCACCTCTCACTACCGCAAGATCTCCGCCCGGTTCGGAAACCAACCCTTGGGTATAGCCGGGGAGAACATCGTCATAGAGACCGACCGTATCTGGACGCTCGACGAGCTCGCTCCCGGGTTGGTGTTCGACATCGCCGACAGCAACGTCGAGCTGAGCGGTTTGCGGATCGCACAGCCGTGTGTCCCGTTCACCCGCTTCCTGACCGGACGGCCGGACGCAACCGCCGGGGAACTCCAGGAGGAACTCGCGTTCCTCGAGTCCGGAACCCGGGGCTTCGTCACCGCGATGGAACACCTCGAGTTCCCGACGGAGATCAGGCTTGGCGGCGAAGTGTGGCTGGCGTAGCGCTAGACGTTTCGGGGGACTGCACCGGTGAGGCTCAAGACGGTGCGCATGATGCGGTGTACCGGGTCTGCGGCCGGTGAGAACATCAGGGGGCATCCACCGGCGATCACCGGGACGCCATGCTGCCGCCCGTACTCGACTGCGGCCTCCGAAACGCTGCCCTTGCCGATCGACCGGTGGAGCCACACTCGTGTGATGCCCAGATCCGCGCAGTCTCGCACGACATCCTCGGCTGCCCGTGGGGTCGTGGCCACAACGACGGCGTCCACTCCGTCCGGGATCGACGCGAGGCTGTGGTAGCAGGGATCCCCCTCGACGCTATCGGCGTTCGGATTGACCGCGAAGACCTCATAGCCTCGCTCTCGAAGCCTCCGGTAGATGCCGTTGCCGCTGTGGCCCCCCTCCGGGGTTCTCGAGACACCCGCGACGGCAATCCTTCGTTGTGCAAGGAAATCCTCTGCAGCGCTGCTCAGCGTGGTCATGGCTTCTCCAGGGCGTGTGCCTGGCCCTCCTCTCCTGGGAGGCTACCGATGGCGGCGCCTTGCTGCGTGGGACGGTTGTCTGCCCGCGTGCGGGTGTTCAGATGATGCGGCCGGCGTGCTCGAACAACGGGCTGCCTTCGAGGATCCGTTGCGGTCCAAGTCGTGAGAGATCGAGTGTCGGATCTTCGCCGAGAATGAGTTCGGAAAGGTAGCGGCCGACAGCGGGACATTGCTGGAACCCGTGCCCAGAGAAGCCGTTGGCGAGATACAGACCTTGCATCTCGGGCCACTCGCCGAGGATCGCGTTTCCGTCGAGCGTGTTGACCGCGTAGAGACCGGCCCATCCACCAACGACGCGTAGCCGGTCGAAGGCGGGAAGCTGCTCGATGAGATGCGGCCAGATGATGTCGTAGAAGCGGTGTTGATGCACCGAGAAGTCGAATCCGACCGGGTCATCGGGCTGCGACCAGGCCATGAGCCACGTACCGTGGTGCTCGGGGATGAGGTAGAGCCCCGACGGCAGGAAGGCGCTCGGCAGCCCCGTTGAGAGAATCGGGCTCTCGACCACGTGAACGTGTCGCATCACCGGGATGACCGGCAGGTCGATGCCGGCGGTCGCGAGGAGGTCGCGAGCCCACGCTCCAGAAGCATTGACCACGACGCCGGCCGCAATCGTATCCCCGGATGCCAGCGTGACTCCCCGGATCCTGTTGCCGTCGCTGTTCAGACCCGTGACTTCTCCCGTGATGAACTCGGCGCCCAACGAGATCGACTTCTTCCGGTACCCCTGCAAAACGGCGTTCGGGTCGACACTGCCGTCGAGGCGTCCGAGCGTTCCGCCGACGATCTGCGGGCCGACGAAGGGTGGGTATGCATCGGCGATCTGGTCCGCGGTCAGCCATTCGATCGCACATCCGAGCTTCTGCTGGAGGTCGACGCCTTGTTCTGCTGCGTGTCTGGTCTCCTCATCGACGAGGAACAGGTTCCCTTGCTTGCGCATGGAGACCTCGGGGCGCACGCCATCCACCTCCATGTCGTCGGCGAACGTCTCGAGGACCTCCATCCCGTACCGCGAGATTCGGATGTTCTCCTCGAGGTTGAACTGGATGCGAATATTGCCGTCCGAGAGCACGGTCGAGGCGTATCGATACGTGGGGTCCTTCTCGAAGACCGCGACCGACACCGACGGATCACGACTCAGCAGGTGATAGGCCGTGGCGGCACCCATTGCGCTGCCTCCGACGATGACGACGTCATATGCCATCGTTCAGACCGACCTCGTGATGCCGCCATCGACGCGAATGTTCTGTCCGGTGATGTATCCGGCGTCGTCGGAGAGGAGGAAACGGACCGTCTTGGCGATCTCCTCGACAGTGCCATACCGACCTGCGGGGATGTGAGCGACGTTCTCCGCCGTCTCCGGGTAACTGTCGATGAACCCGGGGAGAACGTTGTTCATCCGGATGCCTCGTCGCGCGTACTCGTCTGCGTACAGCTTGGTGAATCCGGCGAGTGCGGCACGAAGGCTGCTGGAGATGGGGAACGCCGGGCTTGGCTCGAAGGCGGAGAACGTGGAGATGTTCACGAAGCTGCCGCCACCCTGCTCGAGCATGATCGGGGTGACGAGCCGAGCCATCCGAGCGACGTTGAGGAGGACGAGATCGAGACCGGCATGCCAGTCTGCATCGGTGAGATCGAGGATCGCTCCGGTGGGTGGATGCCCGGTGTTGTTGACGACCGCGTCGATGCGGCCGTACGCTGCCATCGCCGCCTCGACGAGTTCGGAGAGGTCTGCCTCGTCGGTCACGGATCCGGTGAGTTCGATGCCACCGAGCTCCTCGGCGAGAGCGGCGGCGCCTCCGCTGTTCGACATGAGTGCCAGCCGGTATCCGGCATCCGCGAGCTCGCGTGCGATTGCCGCTCCCATTCCTTTTCCCGATGCGGTGATCACCGCTACGCGCCGGTCTGTCATTGTCCCTCTCTGCACACGTGTCCGGCCACCCTACTGCAGCGGTCACCGGGTAGCGTTGAGGAGGGCTTGATGAACGTGAGAGGCTGATGGCGGGGAGAACAGGCAGAATGTCGCTGGGGAGACGGCTCGCGATCGTCGTGCTCGCCGGAGTGGCGCTGATCGTGATCTACTACGGCCTGGGCGTCCTCCTCGGTGCGCCTCTGACCGGCTCCGCGCAGGTCATCGCTCATCGCGGCGGGCGTGTATACCAGCCCGAGAACACGATGGCGGCCTTCTCGCAGGCCGTCGAGGACGGCGTCGACTGGCTCGAGTTCGACGTGCAGATGAGCAAGGACGGCACCCTCGTGGTGATCCACGACGAGACGGTGGACCGGACGACCAACGGTACCGGCGCGGTCGCCGCCCTCACGCTGTCCGAACTGACGGTCCTCGACGCCGGGGGCGGGCAGCACATCCCGACGTTCGCGGAGGTGATCGACTTCGCTGCAAAGTCAGGTGTTGGCATCCTGCCGGAGGCGAAGTCGCCGCGGCTGTACCCGGGGATCGAGGCGGCCATGATCGAGGAGATCGACGCGGCCAGGTACGCCGGGCACACGATCGTGCAGTCCTTCGACGCCGGAACACTCGATACGTTCCATCGCCTCGACCCGAATCTTGCACTTTGTGCCCTCTACGGACAGGGCGATATGAGCATCGCGAAGGTGCAGCCGGGCGATGCGCAGTTCGTGTGCCCGATGGCGGAGATGGTGATGATCAACCCGGCGATGATCCGCTCTGCGCATGCCGACGGAAGACAGGTGTTCGCCTGGTTCGGGCGTCTCGAGGACCCGGCGACGATGCGGGTGCTGTTGGATCTCGGTGTCGACGGGTTGATCGTCGACGACCAGCAGGCGTTGCTGAAGGTCCTGGGGCGCTGAGGGCCCGGTCTCATCGAGCGGGGCGAGGCAGATCCCTGGTGTGCCGAGGATCTCGGCCGGGAAGCCGACTTTCAGTAACCGGCAACGGCCGTCATGCCCGCCCTACGGTCTTGCATCAACCTGAGGTTGCGATACGAAGTACGAAATACCGGGTACCGGAGAACCGACATCACTCGTCAGACTCCTGACCGGACCGTTCCAGCCCCGTGGCGAAGTCGGCTGCGGTGGCGTCGTCGTAGCCGACGAGGCATACCTTGTCGAGAGCTCCGGGGTGGGCCGAGACCCACGTGAGGACGGCATCGGCGAGAACCCGTGTTGCTTCGGCACGGGGATAGCCGAAGATGCCCGCCGAGATCGCCGGAAACGCGATGGAACGGTCGCCGTGTTCGAGTGCGGCATCGAGCGCCGCCTCCACCGCCGTGCGCAGCATGCCCTCGTTGTCCTGACCTGTGCGGTACCGGGGCCCGACCACATGGATCACGTGGCGTGCCGGCATGGCTCCCGCAGTCGTGACCGTGGCGTGGCCCGGCGCGACCGGACCGTGCTCGCGAACCCACGCAGTCGACTCACGCTGCACAGGGCTGCCTCCTGCTCGGACGATTGCCGCGGCGACCCCGCCGCCGTGCGCGAGATGCTCATTGGCGGCGTTGACGATCGCGTCGACGTCCTGACGGGTGAGATCCCCGGTAATCACGTGAACGAGGGTGGCACCGATGCGACGCATGGAGAAGAAGGCTACCGGCAAGCGGGGGTCCTATCCTCGCGGCATGGTACGTATGCTCTCCGCGTTCCTTCTCTCCGCAGCAATCCTCGGCGGCTCCTTCGGGGAGGCGACCGCCTCGGCGACGCCGGTCTCCGGCGACAGGATGGAGGTGACGCTGACCGTTGAGGTCGCCGGCGAGGCAGGCGCCGTTGTTGCGCACGTCGTCGACATCGGAGGCGATCAGACAATCGTTGGATTGGCTCCACGCGGCGCGGGTGAATGGGGTGGGACCACCGAGACCGCGGTGAGCAATCTCATGGTGGTATTCGAGGCGATCAGGACCGACGGAAGCAGCGACATGTCCAAGCCGGTGACCTTGGCGACGCTCGGGGTCGATCCGGGGCTTCTGGGCATCGAAGGAACGGGCACGACCCGGGCACCGGACGAGGGATACTCGAAAAGCACGCTTCGTTGGGGCTGGGGTGCTCTGGCGCTGGCGGCGCTGGCGCTCGCGCTCCTTGCATTCTGGGCAGCCGGATCCCGCGATCGGGACACCGCGGCGACGGAGCAGGCTCCCCTCGAAGATCCCGGCGATGCTCCTTCCAGACCCGAGGAGTAACCGTCAGGACGCCGGCTTCTCGGCCTCGGCGCGGGCAAGTTCGATCTGTCGGGTGTTGAGTCTCGGCAGCGCCAACACGAAGAGGATCGTGAAGACGACGGCGCCGAGCAGGAACGGCATCCGCAGGCCGATATCCCGGCTGGCGAGCTTCGTCGCGACTTCCACGACCACGCCGCCGAGAAGGGACCCGATGGGGATCATGCCCCATGCGAAGAGCCGGTAGACGCTGTTGACCCTACCGAGCAGACGATCGGGGATGATGCTTTGGCGCAGCGAGACGGTGATCACGTTCCACAGCACACCGAGGAAGCTCCCAACGAAGAACATCACCCATACCACGCCGACCGATGAGGTGATGCCGGTGACGGCGAGTGTCAAGCCGGACCCGATGAGTATGAGGAACAGCGAGGTTCCCGACCCGATCGCCTTGGAGAGGCGCGGCGCTACGACGCTTCCGATCGTTCCACCGATCGCCCCGGCGGTGAGGAGCAGCCCGAACCGTACCGCGTCGAGGTGCAGAATCTCCTGCACGAAGAGCACGTACGTGGCAAGTGCCATCGAGAACATCGCGTTCATGACCCCGAGGATGAGTGCCATCGACCGCAAGAGTCGGTGTCTCCACAACCACTTCACACCCTCCGCTATCTCGGTTTTCCAGGCGATCTTTCCCGTGGCCGCCCCTTCGGTCCGAAACGACCCTGAGATTACCGTCAGTCCGATGGCGGCGAATGCGAACGTCCCGGCATCGACGAAGAACGGCAACGAGAACGCAGCGGCGATGATGAGGCCACCGATGGGTGGGCCGACCAGCGAGTTCATCACCATCTCGGCGCCCCACAGCCGGCCGTTTGCACGCTCCAGGTTTTCCGGTTCGACGAACGCCGGCATGAGTGTTTGGGCTGCATTGTCCCTGAGGACCTCGGCGAACCCGAAGGCGAGGGCGGTTCCGTACAGAAGGGCGAGCCACGCACCCCGGTGCGTCGGTGGTGTCGCCGTCCCTGCCGCGATGGCGGTAGGGGAGGCGAGTGCCTCATGTCCTGCGAGCACGACAAAGGCAACCGTGATCGTGAGCAGGAAACGGAACCCATCCATGACGACCATGATCTTGCGACGGTCGACACGATCCGTGATGACACCCGCTGGAAGGGTGAAGATGAGCCACGGCAGTCGCGTCGCCACGGCGATCAGCGAGATCTGCACCGGGTCACGGGTGATGGCAGATGCCAGCCACGGGTAGGCGATTGTCGAGACACCGTCGCCGAAATTGGAGACGGCGCTCGCCGTCCAGAGCTTCCAATAGTTCGATCCGAGTGGTTTTGCCACGGAGGAAGGTTAGGGGTTCGAACTCGACGCCGGCTCTCGCATCCCCGCTGCGGGCAGGAGTGCCGGGATGACGACGAGCGCGGTCACCGCAGCGGTCGTCATCGAGACCCACATGATCATCGAGATCTCCGGATGGATCTTCAGCGGCGACAGCCACAACGCACTCAGCGCCAGGGCGATGCCGAGAGCGTTGGCGACGATCGGACGGCCGGCACTGTCGATTGCCCGTAGGACATAGCCGTCTCCGGCCGGACGCGCGTAGTCGATCGCGGCGATGAAGTGGATCGAGTAGTCGATGCCGACGCCGATGACGATCGACGAGGCGATCGCCGTGACGAGGTTCAACTGGATGCCGGACGCGGCGATGAAGCCCAGCAGGGTGCCGGTCGTGAGTACCAGTGGAGCGAGTGCCACCAGGGTTTGGCGGACCTTGCGATATGCGGCGAGCAGCATCAGGGCGACGAGGACGTAGGCGGCGATGAGCGACCCGATCTGGGCTCGAATCACGAGCCTGGCGATCTCGTCCCAGAGAACCGGCATGCCGGTCAGGACGCGGACTTCGTCGTGCGCGTCCGCGAAGTCGAGCCAGGTACGCAGGTCCTTGGTTTCGAACGGTCCCGGGAAGACGATGAAGCGCAGCCCGTCCTGGGTTGCCATCCGGCCGAGCGGCAACGCCGCCGTCCCTGCGAGGACGGCATCCATCTCGGCAGGTGGGATCTTGCCGACCAGGTCGGCCGCCGAGAAGACGGTGCGGATGCCGGGCAGCCGTTCGAAGTCCCGCTCCAGGGTCTCGAGATGTGTCAGCTGATCCGCGCTGCCGTTGGGGTCGTAGGCGAACTCGCCGATCAGCGGTGTGGCACCGCCGAAGATCTTGGCCGTCTCGTTGAAACTCTGGCGGAGGGGATGGTTCTCCTTGATGAAGAACAACTGATCGGAGTCGACCTGGAGGCGAGGGATGAAGACCGCGGAGAAAGCGATCAGCCCCACGGTCAGGACGGCGGCGATCCAGCGTGGCCGTGCCAGGGCCTTGATGGCGGTGACGACGCGCGGCCCGAGGATCGCCGTGTGGTGCTTCGGCTCGATGTCCAGCCGACTGAGGAGTGCAGGGAGGAAGAAGAACGAGACGACGCCGGCGAATCCGATTCCGATTGCCGTGAACAGACCGAGTTGCTGGATGGGTCTGACCCCGGTGATGAGCAGCGAGAGGAACCCCGCGGCGGTGCTGATCGTCGTGAGGATCATCGGGACACCGACTTGTCGGAGTGTGGAGGTGACCCGTGCGACCCGGTCCTCGGTGCGTTCCGAGGCATCCTGATAGTGGGTGACGAAATGCAGGCCGTCGGCAGAGCCCATGACGATCACGTAGATCGGGACGAGGACCGACACGATGTCGACCTCGTGGCCGAGTCCGAAGATCAGCCCGAATGTCCAGAGTGCGCCGAGCAGGGCGGGGACGATGGACAGAATCGTGAGCTTGCGGTCGCCGATGTTCGCGTAGAACGTGATCAGCAGCAGGATGATGACCGCAGGTGGGATGAAGAGCAGGAACCAGCCGATCATGTCGAGCACCGTCGCAAAGATCACCGGGTTGCCCGAGTAGTTCACTTCCAGGCCCTGCGGCGGTTCGATGTCGGTGAGCTCTCGCGCCACCTTCACCGGGTCGCCTGAAGGGACCGCAACCATGAGGGTGTGTCTGCCGTCCTCGCTGACGAGCAAACCGGCGACCGGGTTCTGAGAGAGGAACTTGCCGATCATGGCCTCCGGGATCGCTTCGATCATCTCCGGGGTGATGGCTGCTCCGGTGAGCGGGTTGACGGCGGGGACGATGGACCCGACGTACGCGACGCCATCGAGCGCCGTGAGGCGGTCACGGAGCTGAACCAGCTCGATCAAGACGTCCTTGTCGGAGATTTTCTTTCCCTCCGGCACCGAGACGAGCACGTTGATCGGATCCGCGGTGTCGTACTTGTCCTGGAGTGCAACCCAGGCTTCACCCCGTTCGTTGCCCGAGGTGAGGAACTGGGTGACGTCGGCATTGACCTGCAACCGAAAGAGCATGCTGATCGCGACCAGGGTGATGATGGCGGTGACGACCAGCACTTGCTTGGATCGTTCGACGAGGAAGCAGCCTATGCGATCTATCGGGTACCTCCGGTATTGGGTTTTCAACCTACACGAGACGCCTGACGCAGTCGGTTATCGAGGGGAGACCGGGACTCGTGCCGTTGCGCGTTCGGGGTGTCGCATGACGAACATCGGAACGCCGATCCCATAGGTGACGAAGTGTCCCACCGGGGTGATCTCGATGAGGCACATGTCCAGATGTGTGACCTCCTTCTCGAGGCCGCGCAGCAGGGCATGCAGGATTGGCGCCGGAGCTTCGTCGATGGGGCGGATCGTCGCCTTGCCATGGAACGTGATGGCGGCGGCAGGGATCTTGATCCACGGCATCAATGGCGCCCGCTTGGGGATCGTGACGGTGATCGACACGTGGGGGTTGCCTGCTATGTGGCGTGCTTTCCAGGTCCGGGGCCCTGTGACGATGTAGATGCGGCGGTCTGCGATCGTGTAGACGATGCCCGCGCTGCGGGCCTTCCCGGCAGGGGTCACCCAGGCGAGGATTCCGAAGATGTGACGCTCGATGTCTCGCCAGACCTGCTCGGTTGTGGGATGAGCCGATCGCATGGCAGACCCAGTGTTGCGCGAATCCACCAGGCGCGACCAGGGCCGTTCGGCCCTTTCCGATGAACCGGTGTCGTACTGCCTGCTACCTTGATGTGGCCATGGGACATCGTTCTTCTCGATTGCTATTGCTGGCACGAGGATTGTTCACCAATCGCGACCATCCGGATCTCGAGTCGTTGGCGGCCGAGGATGATCCGGAGCGGTTCGTCTGGCGCGTCCTGCCCCACGCTGCGAGAAGTTTCGCGGCGAGCATCGTCATCCTGCCTGCCGAGAAGGCCAGGGCGTCGGCTGTGGCGTACCTCTACAGCCGCATCCTCGACACATACGAGGACCTGTACCCGGACGCCGAGCAGCGTAGCGAGCGTCTGGACGCCTTCGCCCACAGGTTCGAGACGGGTCTGCTCACCCGGCCGGCTGCAATCCCGAACACGATGGCTCGCGACGATCGGGATCGGCTCCATCTCCTCCTCGTCGATCGATGCGACCACGTCGATGTCGTGTACCGCGACGTGCAGCGTTCGATTGCCGGCCTCGTCCGGTCGATGGCGGACGGGATGATGTGGTCGACGGACCGCTTCGCACACCAGGGTGGGGTCCTGAAGAACGGCGAGCAGGTGACCCGGTACTGCCGCAACGTGATCGGCAACCCGGTCTTGTTCGCCTTGGGGTTGATCAGCGGCACGGTGCCGACACCGGCCGCGGAACGGGACGCGTTTGCGGTGGGAGAGATGATCCAACTGGCCAACATCACCAGGGACGTGGAGAAGGATCTCGCGAGAGGAATCGGATATCACCCTGCGCTCAAACCGTATCTGGGCAATGTGGGCGACGCGACGAAGATCCGAGAGACGGTGCAGCGTGTGCGTGACGAGCTGGTCGCCCGGGCGATGAGTCTGGTTCCCGCCTACCGAAGATTGCTCGCAGGCGTCGAGCAGGCGGTCGCAGTACGGACGGCGGCGGTGCTCATGCTGGGGTTCACGGAGCTGCACTACCGCGGTTGCGTCGCTCGGTCCGGTCGAGAGCCGTGGCCGGGGCCGAGCGGCTCCTTTCAGGTGGTGTTGCGGGCCATCCCGTCACTGCTGTCGGTGCGCTGGGCACGGCGTACGATCGAGCGGATCGAAACCGAGTTTCTCCGGGCCGCCGCGCTGCTGCAGAGCCACTCCGCCTGAGATCGGCACCACACTCTCCGAACCCTGGGCTCGTAGGTACCCCTGGGGTACCTACGAGCCCAGGGTTCAGCGGTTCAGGTCGCTACCGTGATGCCCATGCGAGGGCTGACGCTCGACGGCGTGGAAACGATCACGTATCGGGACGACCTACCTGAACCGCTGCTCGAAGTGGATACGGACGCGATCGTCGCCGTCCACCAGGCCGGGCTGTGTGGTTCGGACCTGCACCCCTACCTGGGGCGAGAGGTCGTCCGTTCCGGTGTGATCCCCGGCCATGAGGTCGTTGGCGAGGTCACGGAGATCGGCAGCGCCGTCGGCTTGTCGATCGGCCGGCGGGTCATCGTGCCGTTCACGACGAGTTGCGGCGAGTGTGACCCGTGCTGGAGCGGATTGAGTGCACGATGTGTCCGTGGAGAACTCTTCGGGTACGGCGATGCGGCAGACCCGTCGAAACCCGCGTTGCAGGGAGGCCAGGCCGAGTTCCTTCGCGTCCCATTCGCCGAAAGCACACTCGTCACGATCCCCGAAGGAATCTCGGACGAGGAGGCATTGTTACTCAGCGACAACTTCCCGACCGGCTGGCACGCGGCACGGCGCGCCGCGGTGCGTCCCGGACGAACGGTCGCCGTTGTAGGGTTGGGTTCGGTGGGCCTCAGCGCCGTCGCCGCAGCCAAGACGATGGGGGCAGAGCGCATCCTGGCAATCGACCCGGTCGAGGACCGGAGAAATCGCGCCGAACGGCTTGGAGCCCACACCGCGCACCCGCGAGACGCCGAGCACGTCGCCGGCCCGATGGCCGAGGGCGGGTTCGTGTCGGTGATCGAAGCCGTCGGTGCGTCCCCGGCGCAAGGACTGGCGTTTCGCCTCCTGCGGCCAGGCGGGACCCTGTCGATCATCGCCGTCCAGACTGCCGATCGGTTCGCGTTCACTCCGGTGGACGCCTACGACCGCAACGCGACGATCCGAACCGGCCGTGCTCCGGTCAGGTCGGTACTCGACCGGCTTCTCCCACTTGTGGTGGCGGGAAGGGTGAAGATTCCGACCGACGTCATCGTTACCCACCCCGGGGTGCCGATCGAACGAGGACCAGAGATGTACCGGCGGTTCGCGGCTCATGAGCCGGGTCTCGTGAAGGTCGTCTTCTCGTTCTCGTGACGTTTGGTGCGGATAGACCCCGCGAAACGTCACAGGACCTTTGCGCGCTTGCGGTCGCTGGCGGCCAGAAGCCGTTTTCGGACCCGGATCGCCTTCGGAGTGACCTCGACCAGCTCATCGTCGGCGATCCACTCGATGGCCAGCTCGAGGGTGAGCCTTCGGGGAGGCTTCAACTTGATTGCCTCGTCCGACGCATGCGTGCGGATGTTGGTCAGCTGCTTGGGCTTGGTGGGGTTGCAGGGTAGGTCCATCGGCCTGGAGCTCTCCCCGATGACCATCCCCTCATAGACCTGCTCACCTGAGCCGATGAACAGCTGACCGCGCTTCTGGAGGTTGTCCAGGGCGTAACCGGTCGAGTTGCCGGACCGATCCGAGATCATCGCACCCCCTTGTCGATGAGGGAGTTCTCCGGCCCACGGCGCCCAGCCGGCGTGCTGCTGATGGACGAGCGCCGTGCCGCGGGTGGCAGTCATGAGCAGCGAGCGGAACCCGATGAGCCCACGCGACGGGGCCGAGACGGTGATGATCGTGCGGCCCGTCTCTCCCGGTTCCAAACCGATGATCATGCCCTTGCGGGGGGCGACGGCCTGCGTGATGGTCCCGACGTGCTCATCCGGAACGTCGATGGTTGCCTGCTCGATGGGCTCGTGCGTCACACCGTCGATCTCACGGGTGATCGCTTCAGGGCGGCTCACCTGGAGTTCGAAACCTTCCCTGCGCATCGTCTCGATGAGCACGGCGAGCTGGAGCTCGCCACGCCCGGCCACTTCGATGACCTCGGGAGAAGCCGTCTTGCCGATCCGGATGGATACGTTGCCGAGAACCTCACGCTCGAGGCGATCGCGGATCTGTCGGGACGTGAGGAAGCGGCCGTCGGTTCCTGCAAGTGGGGACGTGTTGACACCGAAGGTCATCCTCAGAACGGGTTCGTCGACCTCGAGACGCGGGAGCGGATGCGGGTCCAGCACATCGGCGAGCGTGTCTCCGATCTCGACCTCCGGGAACCCTGCCACGACGAACAGGTCTCCTGCGGCCCGCTCGTCGACATTGACTCGTCCGAGCCCTTCGAATCCCATGAGCTGAGTGAGTCGTCGCCGCAGAGGGGCGCCGTCGGCCCGGCAGAGCGCAACCTGTTCTCCGCTTTTCAGCGTTCCCTGGACGACCCTTCCGATGGCGAGCCGCCCGAGGTAGTGGGAGGCATCGAGGTTCGTGACGAGCGCCTGGAGTGTCGCCGACGGGTCGCCTGTGGCTGCCGGGATCGTCTCGACGACGGCGTCGAGAAGCGGAGAGAGATCGGCGTCGGCATCAGGCATACCGATGCCGGCCATGGAGCGACCCTGGCGCGCGATGGACGAGATGATCGGAAACTCGATGTGGTCGTCGGACGCGTCGAGGTCGAAGAACAGTTCGTAGACTTCGTTCACGACTTCTTCGAGCCTTGCATCGGCTCGGTCCACCTTGTTGATCACGACGACTGCCGGCAGGTGTCTTGCGAGTGCCTTGGAGAGCACGTAGCGAGTCTGCGGCATCGGTCCCTCGGCGGCGTCGATCAACAGCAGCACCCCGTCGACGAGCGCCAGAGCCCGCTCCACCTCGCCACCGAAGTCGGCGTGCCCAGGAGTATCGACCAGGTTGATTCGCGTCCCCTTCCATTCGACGGACGCGGCTTTGGCGAGGATCGTGATGCCGCGCTCTCGCTCCTGGTCGCTGGAATCCAAGATGCGATCGACGTGTTCCTGGTGCGACGAGAACACTCCGGTTGCGGACAGCATCGCGTCGACCAGGGTGGTTTTGCCATGGTCGACGTGCGCGATCAACGCAACATTGCGGAAAGGGGAGTCCGGCATGAGGTTCGCGATGGTAACGGATGTGGCGGTCTGTGAAGTCGGAGCCGGCAGAATGCCAAGCCGGGGGGCGCCGTGGAGATCTGATTGGTACCGTGTCGTGATCGTGGAGGTGAAGCGGGTGGCTGAGGCGACGAACGTCAGACTGTATGGGTATCGGTGGGTCGTGCTCGGGGCGTTCGCACTCATCAATGCGTTGGTGCAGATGAACTGGATCACGTTCGCGGCGGTGACCGGCGACGCCGCGACCTTCTACCGGGTCTCCGAGATGCAGATCGGTCTCTTGTCCATGGTCTTCATGGTCGTGTTCATCATCATGTCGATCCCCGCGTCCTACATCATCGACACGTACGGCATTCGGATCGGTGTCGGGATCGGTGCCGTCCTCACCGGTGGGTTCGGGCTGACCCGTGGCATCTGGGCGTCCGACTACACGCTCGTGCTCGTTTCACAGATCGGTCTTGCGGTCGGCCAGCCGTTCGTGATGAACGCCATCACCAAGGTCGGTGCCCGCTGGTTCCCGATCACCGAGCGTGCCACGGCCGCCGCGTTCCCATCCCTCGCCCAGTTCATCGGGATCATCGTCGCCATGGCGGCGACGCCGTATCTGGTGTCGAGCTACGCGATGTCGGGGATGTTGATGGGGTACGGGGTCGCATCGATGATCGGCGGGGTCGTCGCCCTCGCCTTGATCCGTGAACGGCCGCCCACCGCGCCGAGCGAGGCCGACCAGATGGAACGCTTCAAGGTGTTCGAGGGTCTTCGACACATCCTCAAACAGAAGGACATGCTGATTCTGCTGTTGCTGTTCTTTGTGGGTTTGGGGATGTTCAACGCGATCAGCACCTGGATCGAACAGATCGTGAGTCCCCGAGGGTTCGGTCCGGAGCAGGCCGGCGTGATCGGCGCGGTGATGGTGGTCGGCGGGATCTTCGGCGCGGGGATCTTACCTGTGTTGTCGGACCGGTCACGAAGACGCAAGCCGTTCCTCGTCGTGGCGGTCGCCGGCATGGCCCCCGGTCTCGTGGGCTTGGCGTTTGCCGGAAGCTACCCGCTGCTGCTCATCTCGAGTTTCGTGTTCGGGTTCTTCATGATGAGCGCCTATCCGCTCGGTTTCCAGTACAGCGCCGAGATCAGCTACCCGGCGCCGGAGTCGACTTCGCAGGGGATCATCGTGATGGCCGGGCAGATCTCCGGCATTCTGTTCATCGTCGGGATGGATGCGTTCAAGTCGCAGGTGACCGGCTCGATGGCAGGCTCGATGCTGGTGTTCATCGCGCTGACCGCCATCGTCATCGCCCTGACGGGATTCCTCGACGAGTCGGCGTTGATCCGTGCCGAGGGCGAGCAGGCGACCGCCTGAGGATGACCGCCGACGAGATGTGGACCATGTGTCACTCGGTGGGCTCCTAAGCTTCCTGCGGTGAGAGTCCTCGTCACGGGCGCAACTGGCTATATCGGTGGCCGTCTCGTGCCACGTCTGCTCGAGCGCGGGTTCCAGGTCCGCTGCATGACCCGCGATCCGGCACAGCTCACACTCGACCCCTGGAGAGATCAGGTGGAGGTCGTCGCCGCCGACGCCATGAAGTCCGAGACCCTGCACGATGCTCTCGGCGGGTGCAACGCGGCGTACTACCTGATCCACGGGATGGAGACGTCGGAGGGCTTCGCCGAACTGGATCGCATCGCCGCGGAGAACTTTCGCGATGCCGCCGACGAGGCGGGACTCGAGCGCATCATCTACCTCGGAGCCCTGGGATCCGACGATGAAGAACTGTCGATACATCTCAGAAGCCGCCACGAAGTGGGGCGAATCCTGACCTCCGGGCAGACACCCGTCACCGAATTCCGGGCGGCGGTCATCATCGGTTCGGGATCGATGTCGTTCGAGATGATCCGGCACCTCACCGAGGTACTCCCGCTGATGATGTGCCCGAGATGGATCCGAACGCGTTGTCAGCCGATCGCGGTACGCAACGTCCTCGAAATCCTGATGGATGCCCTGGACTTCGCGGGCTCCGGAAGCCACATCTACGAGATCGGCGGCCCGGACGTGCTCACCTACGAGGAGATGATGCAGACATATGCCGAGGTCGCGGGGCTCCCGAAGCGAAAAGTCATTCCGCTTCGGCTGTTCAGCTCCCGTCTGTCGTCGCTGTTCGTCGGCCTCGTGACACCGCTGCCGGTCGCCACTGCCCGCCCCCTCATCGAAAGCCTGCTGAACGACGTCGTGGTCACTGGAGAACCGCCGCCCGGCTACCGCCCCTCAGATCTCCTCACGTACCGCGAGGCGGTGTGGAGGGCGATGGCCAGGATCTCGCGGTTCGAGGTCGAGACCCGCTGGTCCGATGCGTTGACGAAACCGGCACAACCGCTGCCCGGCGACCCGGTGTGGTCGGGTGCGGCGATGGAGATCGACCGGCGTACGTCGTCCGCCTCCGTCCCGGCCGACGACGTGTTCTGGGCAGTGAGCAGGATCGGCGGTGACGTCGGCTACTACACGATGAACTGGGCGTGGAGGCTTCGAGGCCTCCTCGATCGGTTGAGCGATGGTGTCGGGCTTCGAAGGGGTAGACGACACCCCGAGGAGTTGCGACCAGGCGAGGCGCTCGACTTCTTCAGAGTTGCCGTCATCGACCCCGAGAAGCGTCACCTCCTGTTGCGCGCCGAGTTGAAGTTGCCCGGTACCGCCTGGCTGGAGTGGACGGTTGAACCGACCGCGGAAGGCTCGAAGCTGACGCAGATCGCCCGGTTCATTCCCAGAGGTGTCGCAGGAAGGCTGTACTGGTGGGCGATGATGCCGTTTCACGCACCCATCTTTCGCAGGATGGCTCGGCGTATCACCCGGGTTGCCGAGCAGCGCAGATTCCTGCAGGTCGGGCCGTGACAAGCGGCGAGTAGGTTGAGGCCATGCCAAGACACAGTTACTCCCCTTACGAGGGCTCCAGGGTCGAATTCACGATCGACTCACACGCATTGCGCAACAATCTCCTCGGTGATCCGGTGGAGCGCCGGGTCGCCGTCTACCTGCCGCAAGGGTATGCATCGTCCCACGAGGAGTATCCGGTGTTCGTGGACCTCGTCGGGTTCACCGGCAGCGGTCTCGCCCATTTCAACTGGCGGCCATTCGGTGAGAGCGTGCCACAGCGTCTCGACCGCCTCGTCGCCGAGGGGAAGATGGGGCCTGTGGTGGCCGTCTTCCCCGACTGCTTCACCTCGCTGGGCGGGAACCAGTACATCAACTCCGTGGCGATGGGCAATTGGGAGGACTTCCTCATCGACGAGATGCTCCCCGAAGTCGAGCGCCGATTCCGCGTGCGCAAGGGCCGTGATCATCGGGCCGTGTTCGGCAAGTCGAGCGGCGGGTACGGGGCGATCGTGCACGGTCTGCGGCGGGCCGACGCGTGGGGTGCGGTGGCGTGTCACTCCGGCGACATGGGTTTCCCTATGTGTTACCCGGGCGACTTTCCGAAGGTGCTGGACACGCTGGCAGGGCACGACCGCGACATCGCCAAACTGCTTGCACACTACGAGACGAAACAGAAGCTCACCCACGACGACATGCACATGCTCATGGCGCTCGCCATGGCGGCCACCTACGACCCGGACCCCGACGGTCCGAAGGGGGTTCGCCTGCCCGTCGACCTCTACACGGGCGAGCTGGATGCGGAGCGCTGGGCCAACTGGATGCGTCACGACCCGGTCGAACTGGTGAAGTTGCCCGAGTGTCAGGAGAACCTGCGTTCGCTTCGGGGCCTCTACATCGATTGTGGGTCCAAGGACCAGTACGCCCTCGTGTATGGGGCGCGGAC
>JAACED010000032.1 GCA_011682695.1 Gammaproteobacteria bacterium | reverse complement strand
AGACGACACACATATACAAGGGCATTATTCCGTTCGTCATCATCCAGGTTGTTGGACTCGCGTTGGTGATCTTGTTTCCCGAACTGGCGCTCTGGCTGCCGCAGCGAATGGGCGGCTAGTCGAGCGGTCCGAGAAGCAAAAGAGGGGCGGCCACATGGCCGCCCCTCTCAGTTGGTCAAGCGATCGTCAGAGCTGATACGCCGGCGAGATCAGGTCGTAGTAGGCCTTCTCGGAGACCGTGCTCCATCCGCCGACCTGCTCGTGGAACTTCTGATAGTTGTCCCACACCTTGGCGCTCTGCGGATCGCCGGCTGCGATTCCATCGATCACCTCGGTTGCAGTCTTTCTCAGCGTTGCCATCACACTCTCGGGGAACGGGCGCAGTTGCACACCGTTCTCCGTCGTGAGCCGCTTCAATGCTGCCCCGTTCTGCGAGTCGAACTGTGCGATTTCCCAGATGTTCTGGTTGTAGGCGGCGATTGCACAGATCTGCTTCAGGTCCTCGGGAAGCTTGCTCCACTCGGACTTGTTGATCGTGAGCTCCAGCGCCGTGCCCGGCTCATGCCATCCTGGGAAGTAGTAGTACTTGGCGACCTTGTAGAACCCCATCAACTCGTCGTGGTACGGACCCACCCACTCGGTGGCGTCGATGACACCACGTTCGAGGTTGGTGTAGATCTCGCCACCGGCAACGAGGGTTGCCGACGCTCCGAGCGCGTCGATCACCTTTCCGCCAAGACCGGGGATCCTCATCTTGAGGCCTTTGAAGTCGTCGACGGAGTTGATTTCCTTGTTGAACCAGCCGCCCATCTGGACGCCCGTGTTGCCCGCAGGGAATGGGACGACGTTGAATTCGTCGTATGTGTCCTGCCAGAGCTTCAGGCCGTCGCCACCGAAGAACCAGGCCATGAGCTGCTGGTAGTTCATGCCGAACGGCACTGCGGCGAAGAACTGGGACGCCGGCGCCTTGCCTGCGTTGTAGTACGCGGCGCCGTTGCCTACCTGGGCCGTGCCGGCCGAGACGTTGTCGAACCACTCGAGGGCCGGCACCAACTCTCCGGCGCCGTACACGGTGATCTTGATCCGTCCATCGGACATCTTCTCGACGTCATTGGCCCAGTTCACCACACCATCGGCGAGGATTGGAAGCGTCGGTGGCCAGGTGGTCACCATGGTCCACTCGATCACGTCCTTGACGATGTTCGGAGCGGCAATGGTGGTTTCGGCGGTCGAAGTGTCGTCTTTGGAGCAGGCCGCGAGGGCAAGACCACCCACCGCTGCGGCTCCCGCGGCCATTGAGGCTTTCTTGAGAAAGTCTCGCCGACCAATCGGTTCGGCGACTTCGATTTCTTCGGCCTCGACAGGAATGTCGGGCATATCGCTCATGGGAACTCCCTCCGCGCGGGTGACTGTCGGGAAAGATAGCGGGTATAAGGTCTGCGTGTCGCCGATTCCTTGTGTTCTGTTGGCCCGGAGATGAGTCCTGGATGGGTACGCCGAGGGGGTATACACGGGATCGTGGGACCTTCTCGGAGGCGGTGGCGACGGCCGCCCATCGGCGAACGCAGGGCTCGGAGATACACCGACCGAACCCGCGAACCCAGCGTTCGGGGGTTCTAGAACGGCACGCCGACCGCGTCGCAGAGGAACTCCATGAATGGCGCGGCAGTGCGGCAGAGCTTCGCATAGGCGTCGATGAAGCCTTCGGATGTGACGGCCTTCTGGGTGAGCTGGGTCGACGCGATGTAATCCTTGCGCTTCAGGTCGTCGATCACGGGGTGCTCGGGGTCGAATCCGCGAGGTGGGCGCTTGAGAGAGTCGCCTTCGAGCGTGTAGACGTCAAGGAACCGTTTGGAGCGGGTCACTCGTTTCCAGCGAGTCGGATCTTCGGCGATCGCCTCGCGAATCGATCGTGCCGACATTGCGTCCGGGCGCCAAAGCCCCACTCCGGCGAATACGGCTCCGGGCTCGAGGTGGAGGTAGAAGCCGGGGGCGTGAACGTCTCTGCCTGCTTCGTGACGGAACTGGAAACCGGTGTTGATCTTGTACGGACTCTTGTCCCTCGTGAATCGGACGTCCCGATAGATCCGGAACATCGAACCGCCGCTGGCACGCGCATCAGCGACGAAGTGTGGGCTGATCTTGGCGAGGTGCGGGGCGAAGTCGTCGACGAACTGGAGGCCGGGCTGTCGCACCGCACGCTCGTAGCGCTGCTTGTTGGCGTTGAACCAAGCGCGATCGTTGTTGGCTTCGAGGTCCCGCAGGAAACTGAATAGGGCTGGAGTAAATGAGCGTTTTGGTGCCATGTCCACAACCTACGCGCCGAGTCGGACAATATATAGGGGTGTATTCGGCGTAGCCTCGCGGCATGATCCATCGACCGTCGACGATGCCGCTCCGAGAAGACGCTCTCCCCGGCCGAGCCACTCCGATGCAGGTACCCGAGCGCCACTACGTGCTTGGCTCGCGGCAGGTGCCGCCGTTCCCCGAGGGGACGGAACGAGCGCTCTTCGCCATGGGCTGCTTTTGGGGAGCCGAGCGGATGTTCTGGCTGCTCCCCGGTGTCTACGGCACGTCGGTCGGATATGCGGGCGGGTTCACGCCGAACGCCAACTATGAAGAGGTGTGCAGCGGTGCGACGGGTCACGCGGAGGTTGTCCAGGTCGTGTTCGATCCGAGCAACGTGTCCTATGACGAACTGTTGCGTGTCTTCTGGGAAGGGCACGATCCCACCCAGGGGATGCGCCAGGGCAACGACATCGGCACGCAGTATCGATCGGCGGTGTACACGTTCGGGGACGATCGGCAGACCGCAGCCGAGCAGTCGCTCGAGCGTTACCAGCAGGAGCTCTCGGCCGTCGGGTTCGCGACGATTACGACTGAGATACGCCCCGCAGGTGAGTTCTTCTACGCCGAGGAGTATCACCAGCAGTACCTGGCCAAGAACCCGAGTGGGTATTGCGGGATGGGTGGGACGGGAGTGGCCTGCCCGTCAGGTCTCCCCACTTGAGGTTTCTCGTCAATGCTGGCGTCGCTATTCGACGCTTCCATTGACGAGAAACCAGAGGGGATTACCCGCGGATGATCTCGACCGCCTTGTTGAGCAGGAAGTCCGGTTCGGCCCCGTCGGGAATCTCGATCTCGATGTCCGGAGTGAGTCCGACTTTGCCGTAGTCGTGTCCTTTGGGTGTTACCCAGCGAGCCACGGTCAGTTTCAGCGCTCCACCGTTGCCGAGGTTGAACTGTTGCTGCACGGTGTTCTTGCCGAAGGTGTGCTCACCGATCACGGTGGCCCGGCCTGCATCCATGAACGCACCGGTGACGACTTCGGATGCCGAGGCGCTGGCACGGTCGACCAGGACGTACAGGGCGATGTTCGGATCCGTGGCCGCGCCGCCGGGGGTGACCTGATACTCCTCGGTATCCCCCGGTGCTTCCGTCCGGAGAACCAACCCATCGGAGAGGAACTCACTCGCAACGAAGATTGCCGAATTCAGAGATCCACCTGGATTGTGCTGGAGATCGAGGATGATGGTGGTCGCGCCCGCATCGAGGAGTTTGCGGAGGGCGGTGTCGACCTGTTGAGGCGCGTTCGCTGCGAAGATCGTGAGCTTGAGGTAGCCGATTGAGTCGTCGATCATCCGGGAAGCGACGATCGGGATGTCGATGGCGGCGCGCGTAATCGTGAACTCCAGCTGAGTCCCGTCCCGCAGAATGCCAATGGTGACATCGGTTCCGGCGGGGCCGCGAACCTCCGCGATCACCTCATCGACGAGCCATCCGTCGATGGATTCACCATTGACCGTGGTCATGATGTCTCCGGATTGCAGGCCTGCGCCCTCAGCCGGTCCGCCCTCGAGCGGAGTGACGATGACGAGTCGGCACGTATCCGAGATGGTGGAGCAGGGACCATTCTCGGGAGTGCTGGTGTCCTCCGGGCGCACGAGAGCGCCGATGCCCTCGATCTGTCCTGACGTCTCCTCCTGGAACCGGGCGAGCGCTTCCGGGGAGAAGTAGACGCTGTAGGGATCGTCGAGTCCGTACTGGAGCATTCCGCTGATTGCGGCCGCTACGAGTTCCGGGGTGGGCGCAGGGTCTGTGCGCTCTTCTTCGACGAACGCGTCGCATACCTGAGCGAAGGCCGGCGAAGGAAGTGCACAGGTCAGCGAGTCCGGTGCGGTCGCCCCCGGCTCGCTTTCATGTTCGGTTATGCCGCGAGCAGCTCCTTCTGCCAGACGAGAGTCGTCGACAGGATCGACGTAGCTGGTCGTGATGATGTGATAGGCAGTGCAGAGCGGCCGGAAGTCCTTCGGCGGATCGTCACAAGTGGTGGTGCCGGCAGGGGTGACCGTCGTTGGCGAGTTCATCGTCGCGGTCGGCTGTGGGGTCACTCCAGATGCGGTGCTGCTCGGGGGAACAGCCGGTGCCGTGCACGCGACCAGGGTGAGGATTGCGGCGGCGAGAAGTGCTCGGTACTTCATGTGTGACCCGATTCAACCGTATTTCGCAGAAAATCTCGCATCGAGCCATCCGTTCTCGTGACGTCCCGCAGAAACCAACCCTGCCAAGCGTTACGAGAACGGGTGGTCGGTGGCGTACGAGCGCAGTGTCGCGGGTGTTGCGTCGTCCAGGATCTCGAGGACGTCGACGAACAGGGTGTTTCCTGCCGCCCGAAGGATCCGGTCCGCCTCCGTTGCGCGTCTGGGAAGGTGCGAGGTGAGCAGAAGTACGTTCGCGTTCTCTTGCCGGAGAACCGCAGCCTTCCCGAGGCTGCGCAGTACGGCGTCGGCCGTCGAAAGGCCGTTCTGAGTGATGGTGAAGCCTCCGGAAACGTCGATCAGCCATGAGGCGCCGTTCAATCCGCGGGCGGTGAGGCTGACGACGACACCGTTGACAGGCCGGTTCCTTCCCACGATCGAGAAGCCGGCGTCTGTAACCACGTTCGCCGCCACATCGAGCAGCTTCTTGCCGGCCAGTCGATACTCGGACGGCTCGTCCGAGCGTTCGGCAAGGCGGGTTCTGGCGATCTCGACGTATGCCGGGTCGAGGTCATAGCCGACGCTGCACCGTCGAGATCGAGCAGCAGCGACAAGCGTCGTCCCCGATCCCATGAACGGATCGAGGACGAGGTCGCCTTCGAACGTGTAGAGATTGATGAGCCGTTCAGGGAGTGCGATCGGAAACGGCGCCGGATGCCCGACACGAAGGGCACTCTCCGGGTGGATCTCCCACACGTCCAGGGTCGCCTCGAGGAATTCGTCAGTGCTGAGCGAGTCCTCGTGGGGGAGTCCTTCGCGAGCTCGCCGGGCACGGCTTCGAGCCCGGTTGAACCGCCCTTTCGACGCGATGATGATGCGTTCGGTCGTATCGCGCAGGACGGGGTTCGTGGCGCTCGCGAACGAACCCCAGGCGCAGGATCCGGACATCCCCCTGCCCTTGCGCCAGACGATTTCTCCGCGTAGGAGCAGGCCGAGGTCGTCCTGGAGGATGTCGATGACATCCGACGAAAGACTGCGATACGGTTTTCGGCCGAGGTTGGCTACGTTGACGGCGATACGGCCGCCGGGTTCGAGGACGCGCTTGCACTCCGTGAAGACATCCCGGAGGAGGTCCAGGTATTCGACGTATGATCCCGGCACACCGTCGATTCCGAGCGCCTCCTCGTATTCTTTGCCCGCGAAGTAGGGGGGCGACGTGACGACGAGTGCCACGCAGTTGTCGGGAAGCGCGTCCATCGAGCGGGCATCACCGACGAAGCAGCCGTCGCCGAGTTCCCGAGCGACGGTGATGTGGTCGTCGTCGCTGATCTCCGGCGGTTGGAAGCGAGCGTAGAAACTGCTCGCATCATGCGCCTCTCTTCGGCTCACTCCGAAGTTCGAAGTGCTTGTCCCGCGTCGTTGTCGTGCCATCACCGCTGCAATGTACGCGAAGGTGGGTGAGAACGCGAGGACCCCGACGTTTGTGAGTATCCCGCCCCGTCCCAGAACCCAAGGCTCGGGACAACAAGAAACTCATCCACGAGCGCCGGGTTCAGGAGAGAGGTTGCATCGTGGGGGAGTGGATTCGGCCGGCCGGCATCGGCCGGGTCACTCGGTGGCATGGCGTATCGAAGACGGGGATCCAGTCAAAGGGCGGGTCTTGCCGAACGTGCCGCCGGCTGTCGGACCCTCGTACAGCCGGCGAAGGCCTGAAACGGAGCTTCCCAGATTCGGGTTCTTGGGATAGCCTTTTCCATGGGAGAGACTGCGAAAGGAACTGCGATGAAGAGACTTTTGGCGACGGCGGCCGTACTCGTGCTCACCGTTGCGGCGACTGGCTGCGGGGCTGCGGCAGAGAAGGTGAGTGAGAAGGTCGCCGAGAAGGCGATTGAGCAAGCAGGCGGCGGCAGCGTGGACATACAGCAGTCCGGCTCAGGCGACAACGCCGTGATCAAAGTCGAGTCCGAAGAGGGGACCATGATCATCGGAGGTGGGGAGATTCCGGAGAGTCTGACGGTTCCGGTTCCCGACGGCGGTGAGGTCACCGGTTCGGTCTCGGCGCCGGACGCAGTGACCGTGAGCATCGCCTACCCGAAGGGTGACTACGACGCCATTGTGGAGTTCTACGACGACTGGACGGGGTCGCGCGATTACGAGAAGAACAGCTTCTCCACCGAGGACGGCGATCTGAAGGTCCGCTCGACCATGTGGTTCTCGAATGACGGGAACACATCGATCACTGTGAGCGACGGCTGCACAATGACGTCCGCTGACGAAACAGGCGTATGCGTCATGATCATCGAAAGCAGCTAGCAGGGCCGGACCGGTGGTTTGGGTGCCTTGAGAAGGTTGTTGGCTTGCAGGCGCCGGTTTGGATCTCTTCTCTGCTGGCATGGAATCGCTGCGGTTGTGTCACCGTGGGGGGATGTCGCGTGCCGGCCCGAATCGGATTGCGTTGATGGCGAGGGACCGGGCCGAGGCTGCGTAGCCACGGATCAACTCAAGTGGGCGCGCGTTTCGTTGAACTCGCGAAAACCAAGCCTCGGATACGGTTGCGAACACATGTTCGATTCCGGTACCGTTGCACCCCCTGATCGGAGGTGGCATGCAGCCAGGGCCGACAGCTTCCCCCAAGACCAGTGACGAGGTGATGCGTTTGCGACGACGCCTCGGTGAGCTTCGTCGCCGCTATGGCAGATTCGAGGAGCCGGGGCAGTTGTACCGTCTGGAAAGGGATGTCCAGCGCCGTACGAAGCGGGTCGAAGCCTTGCGGTGCCAGATCGTGCAGATCGAAGAACAGATCAGATGGCTGGATGCCGAGATCGTCGGGTTTGGGAAAGGTCTCGAGATGCTCCTCGGTGACACCATCCGTCGCATCGAGCGGGAGCATGCTGAAGCCTGGTCACCGGCGCCGGTGCTCGGATACCGTATCTGGAAGCTGAAGAATGGCGGTCTGTACGGTGTGAGAGTTCGCTGGAATGGCCCCGTGTTGGATGCGGTGTGTTCTCACACCTTCGATGACGATGAGATTCCTCACACCGACCGGCGATGCGGCAGGCTCGGGTGCGGTGTGTACGCGGTGAAAGATGTGCGCGGACTCCTCCAGGAATTCGTTGCCGGGGAGCGGTGTGGCTTCGCTGCTGGTCTCGTTGCCCTGACCGGCAAGGTCGTGGAGCACGAGCGCGGCTACCGGGCGGCGCATGCGCGCGTCGTGACGCTGGCCGTAGCAGGACCAGTAAACGTCGTCTTTGCCGATGATCAGGATGCCATCGCTGCCATCTTCGACGATCCGCCAGTCGAGGGAGCGGTCGGCGAGAGCACCTGGAGAGAGGTGCACGATCAGATCGAGCAGTACCTGTTGGAAGGAGCACGGAGGAACGAATGGATATTGGCGAGGAAAAACGAGTGATCATCGTCGAACCGATGCAGGCGCCTATGCAGCCCCAAGAACCGGAGCCGATGCGTGAGCCAGATCGTGTCCCCGCAGAACCGGAACGAGAGACCGAGCCCGCGTCGGCGGAGCCGGAGCCGGCCCGTACGTGAACCTTCGCCGGGCCCCGCGAGGGTCATCGCGACAGAGACGCACGACGGGCACGTCCGTCTTGACCAGGGGCGGCTGATCCGGTGGTCTTGGCGATGTTGGAGTCGATGCCGGCGCGTCGGAGGACTCTGATCACGTCACGAATGTGCCGCGGCGCAAGAGAAGGGGGTCGGTCAGTCGGCTGCAACCTCGGCACCGAGGGCACCGAGAGCGCCGGTGGGAACGCTCCCGATTTCGGCGATCCGCCGGCTTATCACGCACCAGGCGGCGATGCCCGTGAGCACACTCGCGACTGCCGCGGCAGCGAACACTCCGTTCAGCCCGATGAGCCGTGAGCCCAGAAACGCCAGAGGCAGATAGAGCACGAAGAGTCGGATGGTGCTGAGTGCCGTTGAGTGCAGAGGCTTATTGAGTGCGTTGAGCGCCGAGCTGCTGACCATGAGGATTCCTACGAGCCCGTAGCCCACGGGGACGATGCGCAGATAGTCGCGCACCACCAGAATGACGCTCGTGTCGTCCGTGAACACATGTGCAATGGTGGTTCCGAAGAGTCCGAACACCGCAAAGAGCATCAGGCCCCAGACGAGTGCGAAGCGCCGCGCCACGCGCACCGCCTCGGCGACCCGTTCAGGTTTGCCGGCTCCCCAGTTCTGGCCGACGAACGGTGTCACCGTCGCGGAGAGGGCCATGACGATTCCGAGGCCGAACGCCTCGACGCGGGATGCGACGCCGAAGCCTGCAACCGACAGGGCGCCGTAGGTTGCCACCAGGCCGGTGATGACCGCTGTGGACAGTGGGACGACGAGTTGGGTCCCGGCGGCGGGAAGCCCGACGAACAGGATCTTGCGCCAAGAGTCGAGTGTGTCGATCAGTCGGGTTCGGGTGAAGGCCACCATCTGTTCCCGGTGAATGAGCACCCACAGCGAAGCGGTGAGGCTCATAGCTCGGGCGATCATCGTCGCCAGGGCCGCTCCCTGGATACCCATGGCGGGGAACGGGCCGATGCCGAAGATCATCAGTGGATCGAGGACGACGTTCACAAGGGCTGCAACCATCATGATTGCCGCCGGTGTCTTCATGTCGCCGGTGGCTCGGATCGCTGCGTTACCGGTCATCGGGACGATCACGAAGCTCACTCCGATGTACCAGATGGTCATGTACTGGCGGATGAGCGGGAGGGTTTGGTCGGTCGCTCCCAGCATTCGGAAGACGGGATCGATGGTCGCCAGGCCGACGATGCTAAACACTGCCACGATGATCACCGCCAGGGCCAGGCCGTCGGTCGTGAGGCGCTGCACCTGTTGTTGGTCACCCTTGCCGATCGAGCGAGAAATCACCGCAGACATACCGACGCCGATTCCCTGAGCGATGCTGCCGATGATCATCACGACCGGGAAGGTGAAGCTGATCGCCGCGAGTTCGTCGGTGCCGACGCGCCCAAGGAAGGCTGTGTCCGCCAGGTTGAAGGCGATCATCGTGAAGATGGCAAATGCCATCGGAATCGTCAGCCGCAGGAGGGTCCGCCCTACGGGGCCTTCGATCAGGCGAGCGCCTTGTGGTTGGGTCATGCCGGGTTCCTCGATCGACGGCGTAGTGCCGTCCGTGCCGATAGACGAGGCGCAAGAGTACTGCATCTCGTTCTCGTAACAGTTCGTGCGGATAGTCGATGTCGAGCGTCACGAGAACGACGCTATGTGTGGGACCCGGAGGCCCCACACATAGCTCAGGAGGAATCGGAGAGGGAAGGTTTCCTAGTGCTCGCCTGCTTCCTCCCCGCCCTCGTCCGCGCCGCCGGCTTCCTGGTGGAGGACGGTGCCGTTGCCGGCGTCGACCTTCACATCGGCGCCGGCACCGGACGAGTTGGTGATCTCGACCGAGTAGACAACCGCGCCGTTCTCATTGTCGAGTTCGACCTTCTGAACGGTGCCGTCGAATGCCCCAAGAGCGGCATCTCTGGCGGCCTGTTCACCGATCAGACCCGGTGTGCCGGCAAGAGCCTTCGCTTCTGCCGCTTCATCGCCGCTATCGCTGTCCTGCGGAGCCGTCAGGCTGGACGAGTAGGAGGGCGATCGCTCATTCTTGCCCTGGTCGGTCCCGTCTTCCTTGCCGGGCACCTCGGTAGCGTCGTCGGCCTCGGACTGCGATTCCAATTGGACTTGATCGGCATCCGGCGTCGTAGCCTCGACCTGCCCTGGCTGGGCAGGTTGCTGCACCGTCGCTGGAGCCTGGGTTGGAGCCGACGTCTGGGCCGGCGCTTGACCAGTCTGCGCGATCGCTGCGCTGCCCACGCCGAGTGATGCGAGGGCAACCAGTGCGATAGCCGCAATGCTGGTTTTCTTCTTGACGTTCACAGCTCATACCTCCTTTTCGGTACGTGGAGCTTGCCCACAGTGTTCACCACCGGTCCTGTGTAAACCCTGAGCCATCCTGAGAAGCTCACAGGTTCAACAGCGACAACCGGGGGTCGTGCTCTCAGCTCCCTCTCAGGTTCTGCTCGGTAGCCTCAATGTCATGCATCATGAGCACTCTTCAGTCCGGACTTTCGTCGATGGCGAAAGTGTTCTCCGGATGGAGAGAGGTCAGGAACCACTACTCCAGGGGTGGTCCCTCGGATGCCGAACGCCTCTCTGGCCGGAACGAGCCGGGAGGATCGCGTGAGGCTGCTGGTCGTCGATGATGAAGTGAAGCTCGCCTCGTATGTCAAACGTGGGCTGGAGGCGGAAGGCCACGCCGTGGACATCGCCCATGACGGCGAGGAAGGCCTTTGGCTTGCTCGCAACCAACCCTATGACGTGATCATCCTCGACATCATGCTTCCGCGCCGCAATGGGTACCAGGTTTGCGCCGATCTGCGAGAAGAGGGGAATTGGACCCCGATTGTCATGTTGACGGCCAAGGACGGGGAGTATGACCTCGCCGAAGCGCTTGACACCGGAGCAGATGACTACTTGACGAAGCCGTTCTCATTCGTGGTGCTGCTGGCCCGGATCCGAGCGCTGGCGCGCCGAGGCGACACCGCCCGTCCGACAGTCCTCTCCGTCGGCGACCTCACACTCGATCCTGCAGACCACCGATGCATGCGAGGAGACGAGGAGGTGCGGCTCACTCCGAAGGAGTTCTCCCTGCTCGAGCATCTGATGCGGTACCCGGGTGAGGTTCTTTCGAAGCTCGATATTCTGAATGCGGTGTGGGATTGGGGATTCGACGGCGATCCAAACGTTGTGGAGGTGTATATCGGCTATCTCCGCAAGAAGATCGATGCCCCGTACGGTCGGAGATCGATCGAGACGGTGAGGGGTGTCGGGTACCGCCTCGTGCCGGACGACGCTCGAGATGCCTAGGCGACTCAGGCTTCCGACGGGCGTGAGGGCGCAGGCCACCTTGCTCGCGACCGTGGTCGTGACGGGCGCGCTGTTGATCGCCGCAACGACCCTTATGCTCCTGACCCGCGCGAACCTGACTCGATCGTTGGAGACGGTCCTCATCTCTCGGGCAATGGACATCGCGAGCCTGGCTTCATCGGATGCTTGGCAGTCCGTCATTCCTCCCGTTCGGGGAACCTCGGCGCAGGTCGTCGATCGTTCGGGCCGCGTCATTGCAACGACTCCCGATATCGAGGGCCAGCAAGCGATCTCGCGCATCGAAGTTCCCGCAGGAGGGGTTCGGCTCTTTCAGATCGCGAGCTTGGATGGTTCCAATACGGAGGATCAGGGAGAACATGTCGATGAAGAGGGTCCGTATCTACTGGTGGTCACCGGGGCAGCGTCTGGTGACGAGGTTCTTCAGGTGGCTGTCGTCGGCTCGCTGGCACCCGTTAGGGGAGCAGTTGCGACGCTGGGGCCGATGCTCGCTGTCGGTATCCCCCTGCTGGTGGTCGTCGTTGCCTGGATGACCTGGGTACTCGTGGGTCGTTCGCTGCGGCCAGTCGAGGACATGATCACCCGAGCAGACGGGATTACGTTTGCGAGGCTCAGCAGGCGTATTCAAATGCCCGAAGGCAACGATGAGATCCATCACCTCGCGGGGACGCTCAACCGGATGCTGGATCGTCTCGAGTCGTCTGTCATTCGGCAACGTCGTTTTGTTTCAGATGCTTCGCATGAACTGAAGAGTCCGGTCGCATCCCTCCTGACCATGGCGGAGGTAGCCGAATCGGCGCGTACGCAGATAGAGATGAAAGAGTTTGCCGGAGATGTCGCCGGGGAGGCTCGACGGCTTGCGCTGCTCGTGGAGGATCTTCTCATCCTGTCCCGTGCCGACGAAGACCACTTCCAACTCGAGCGCACTTCATTCGATCTGGCCGAGCTCGTCCGAGAAGAGGTCGGGTCGATGGACATCGTGGACGTCTCATTCGATGTGTCAGGCCTTGCCGCGACGCACGTGCACGTGGATCGGCGAAGAATGAGGCAACTTGCCCGCAACCTTCTCGACAACGCCGTCCGGCACACTGGCGGGCGGGTGTGGGTCGAGGCCGGTGCGCGAGAGGGTTCTACGTACCTGGTCGTCGCGGACGACGGACCTGGTATTCCCCAGAACCGTCGTGAAGAGATCTTCGGTCGTTTCGTGCGCCTCGACGATGCACGGTCTCGTGTCGTGGGAGGCACTGGTCTCGGTCTCGCAGTGGTGAAGGCCATCGTTGAAGCACACGGGGGCACGGTGCAGGTCGTGGATGATGACCGGTTCCCGGGTGCAGTGTTTCGCGTCGACCTACCCGCAGGTGGTTCTCGGCAAGGAACCTGAGGAGCAGGTCGACGGTCGATCGCGATGTTCGCCCGGGGTGGTATCGACGTGCCGCTGAAGTCCCCCCTTGATCATCTCCCCGCTATGGTTATTTGACCGCTCGTTCGGGGTCTTCGTGTTTTCTTCTCTCATCGTCTATCGGTCCTGGATCGTGTTCGTAGGGACATTTGTTCTCGGCGACTCCATCGTGCTGTCGGCGGGGGCGCTGGCGTCGCAGGGACACTGGGGTCTCCCTTCGGTCTTTGGATGGGCGCTATTGGGCACGGTGGTATCGGACACGATGTGGTTCTCGATGTCCGGGAGGACGCTCGCGCGGATCCGCCGGGACCCTGATCGGCTCGTCCGGTTCGACAGGGTCGTCGACAAGCTCGACAGGTGGGTCGGGGACCATCCCCATCGGGGACTCTTGTTTGTGAAGCTCCTCTACGGGACCCGGGTGTTGTCACTGGTCTACATGTCGGTGAAAGAGGTACCGACACGCAGATTCGTCGTGTTCGATACGGTCGGGGCGATGTTGTGGCTCGGCGTGCTGCTTCCTCTCGGTTGGATCGCCGGGACGCAGCTCGACGTCCTGCAACGGAGTGTTCCGCATGCCGAAATGCTCCTGCTTGTTGTGGCGATCGTCGGTTTCGCCGTGAAGAGAGGCTGGTCATGGATGCGCCACACGGAGGCGTGACGGCGATCGTCGCCGCGTACAACGAGGCTCCCCGCATTGGGCGAGTGCTCGATGTACTGACCACATATCCGGGTTTTGAAGAGGTCATCGTGGTGGACGACGGGTCGACCGACGGCACCGCAGATGTGGTCGCCGCCTACCCGGTCACCTATCTGCGCATCGATCCGAATCAGGGCAAGGGTCACGCCATGGACGTTGGGGTCTCGCATGCGAAAACCGAGGTGATCTTCTTTGCCGACGCCGATATCACGGGGCTGACGCATCAGATGATCACCGCGACGGTGCAACCGGTGCTCGACGGGTCCTGCGAGATGTTCATCCTCATGCGTAACCGCAAGATCTACTACTTGCGTCTACTGATGCACTTCATTCCGCTGCTCGGGGGTGAGCGTGCGATCACCAAACGGTTGTGGGAGCAGCTTCCCGACCGGTACAAAGTCCGCTTCCGAATCGAAGCGGGGCTCAACTTCTATGCCGTGTACTACGGCAAAGGGCTCAGATACCGGGTGTTCCGAGGGATTTCGCAGACGGTGAAGGAAGAGAAGTACGGACTCTGGTTGGGCCTGCAGCGTAGGCTGCGCATGTTCGGCGACATCGTCTTGGCCGCATGGAATCTGCAGCGAAACGACGTGCCCACGACGGTCGAAGCGCGACGCATCGCGGCATTGGGTGTCGTGGCGAGCGTGGTTGGTTTGGTGTCGGGGTTGTTCGTCGTCGCGGCGACGCTTGCGGGCCCGATTGGTTTCATACGTTCGGTTTTTGCTCACGAACTGATGGAGGATCCGGGCGCTCCGCTGGTGCGGTGGCTCGAGTCGATCGCCTCAGGGGTGAGTGCCCCGATACTTCTGGCCCTCGGAGGAGTGCTCGTTGTGCTCAATCTCCTCTTCTTCACCCGCGCGCTACTGCGTCTCATGTCCATCGGGAGGATACGTTCGGAGGGGTGACCTCGAAGGGTAGGGTTGCGCCCGGGATCGAGGAAAGGGCGCTGATGGTTCGGGTTGCTGCGGTACAGGCAGGGTCGATCGCGTTTGACACGCCGGCGACGCTGAGAAAGCTGGAACGACTCGTGGCGGAGGCGGCAGAACGAGACGCCGACCTCGTCGTGTTCCCGGAGGCCTTCGTCGGTGGCTACCCGAAGGGTCATGATTTCGGCGCGGTCGTCGGATCTCGCACCGAGGAAGGCCGCGACTGGTTCCGCCGATACTGGGAGTCGGCGATCAACCTCCCAGGTCACGAGTCGGAACGGATCGGCGCAGCGGCCACCGAGCACGGCGTACATCTGGTCGTCGGAGTCATCGAACGCGACGGTGGGACGCTTTACTGCACGGCGGTGTTCTTCGGTCCCGACGGGGTGATGCTCGGTACACACCGCAAGCTCATGCCAACGGCCGCCGAACGTCTCATCTGGGGGTTCGGTGACGGTTCCACCATGCCGGTGATCGAGACGTCGGTCGGCCGGCTCGGGGCGGCGATCTGCTGGGAGAACTACCTGCCGCTCTATCGTGCCGCCCTCTACGCGAAAGGTGTGCAGATATGGTGCGCGCCCACTGTTGACGATCGGGAACGGTGGGCTGCATCGATGCAGCACATCGCCGTCGAGGGGCGCTGCTTTGTCGTCTCTGTGGGCCAGTACACGACCCGTGCCGACTATCCGGACGACTATCCGATCGAAGCCGGACCGGATCAGGTACTGATCGGCGGGGGCAGCTGTGTCGTCGATCCCCATGGGAGATTTCTCGTGGAACCGGATCGCAAAGGGGAGGCGGTCCTTGTCACGGACATCGACCTGGGCGAGATCCCCCGTGCGACGTTCGACCTCGATGTGGTAGGCCACTACGCGCGTCCCGACGTATTCCGGCTCATCGTGAATGAGGAACCGCAACAGCCGGTCTCGTTCGATGGCTTTCAGGAGTGAGCTTCGTAGCGCCACTGTGATCGCGTAGCCAACCGTGCGGATCCGCACCGGCAGGCTCCCCGGACGGCTGAAAGCTGTCCACTACCGTCTGTCCACATGAATCCTGTCGCCGCTGCCCATCGCATCCATCGAGACCTCCCCGTCGTGGACGGTCACAACGACCTGCCGTGGGCGATCAGGACGCGAGCCGGCGGTGCGCTCGACGTTGCCGATCCTCGAACCCGTCTCGACGGATATCACACCGATTTCCCTCGGCTACGCGAGGGCGGCGTCGGCGCGCAGTTCTGGTCTGTGTACGTGCCGGCGTGGAGCAGATCGCCGCTGAGCGAAACCGTCGAGCAGATCGATCTGGTTCGGCGAATGTCGGCGATGGCGCCCGAGTGGACGGAACTCGCTGTCAGCTCCGACGATGTCGACCGCATTCGGGCTTCTGGTCGGGTCGCGGGGTTGCTCGGAGCCGAGGGTGGCCACAGCATCGAGAACTCTCTCCCTGCGCTGAGGGCACTTGGCGATCTGGGGGTGCGCTACATGACGCTCACGCACATGGACACGATCGATTGGGCCGACTCGGCCACTGATGAGCCTCGTCACGGTGGCCTGACCGGCTTCGGCAGAGATGTGGTGCGGGAGATGAACCGGATCGCGATGCTGGTCGATATCTCCCACGTGTCGGTCGACACGATGTGGGATGCCTTGGAGGTGTCGACGGCTCCGGTGGTTGCCTCGCACTCGAGCACCGCCGCGCTGGCTTCGCACCCTCGCAACATTCCCGACGATGTGCTCGAAGCGATCGGGCATTCCGGTGGGGTGGTGATGATCAACTTCTATCCCGGCTTCCTCATTGCCGAATCGGCGGAGAAGTCACTCGACCTGTTTGCCGAGGCCAGACGCCTCCACGCCGAGTTGAACGACGACGGGGCAGTCGAGGAGGCGATGCGGCGCATGGCCGAGGATGATCCTATGGAGCCCGGATCCGTGACCGATGTCGTCGACCACATCGAACATGCGGTCCGTGTCGCAGGTGTCGATCATGTAGGGTTTGGAAGCGACTTCGATGGCATCGATGTCGTCCCCGCGGGGCTGGAGGACGTGTCGTGCTATCCGAACATCACCGCCGAACTCCTCGGGAGAGGCTGGGATGAGCAGGCGATCCGCAAAGTCCTTGGGGAGAACGCGCTGCGCGTACTCCGAGACGCAGAGCAGGTCGCTGCCTCACTCACCTGACGCGTTCATATCGACGCGCAGACAGGTCTCGAGAACTTTCGATCAAGCCGTCGAATCTGCTCGTCGATATTCGTCTGTACCGGCGTAGACGTTCCCAAGGAGGAAGATGATGCGGCGGAGTTTCTGGATACTTCTGACGATGGCGGCTCTGGCGATGGCCACGGTCGGGATCGTGAGTGCTGCCAGTGCCGACGAGGCATTGGCAAACGGCGACTACACCTTGACGGTGCCCGGTGTGGGGGACGTGACACTGAACGTCGACGGCAGCACGGTCACGGTCATGGCGGCACCTGAGGGTTTCACAGATCTCGTTGTGTCAACGAGTGACGATGGCGAGTTCGTGCTCACTTCGGACACCATGTCGATCGAAGTCGAAGTCGAAGTCGAACACGGAACTTTCGATAGTGAGGTCAAGGTCGATCTGGGCCGGCTGGAGCCTGGTGACCACATCGTGACGGTCGGCACATTCAGCTTCACGATCACGGTTGCCGCAGACGGGTCTCTGTCAATGGATCAGCCGGACGGCTTCACGCTGCAAACGAGCGATGGGCACCTGAAACTCACCGCCGACGACGGTTCGATCACGATCGAGATCAAGGTGGAGGACGGAAGAGTCGAAGCCTGCATCTCGAGCTCCGAAGCCGATGCGTCTTCCGACGAGGAGATCTCGGCTGACAGTCGGGAGTCCGAGGAGATGTCGGCCGATGGTCGGGAGTCTGACGAGGTCTCGGCCGATGGTCAGGAGTCTGACGAGGTCTCGGCCGATGGTCAGGAGTCTGACGAGGTCTCGGCCGATGGTCAGGACTCTGATCATGAGGAATCAGACTCGGAAACCGACGCGAGTTCGGACGAAGGATCCGATGAAGGCGCGACCACAACCGTGACCGCGAGCACAAGTAGCTAGACCAAGAGACCAAGAGGTGGGAGGCGTCCGGACGCGACGCCTCCCACCGGAATCGACAAGGGTGATGCCGGCAGCCGAGAAGGACCTCGATGCGCTCGTTCCCGCTCTTCGCAGGCGGGATTCTGTCGCGTTCAGGCGGCTGTACGAAGCTCTCGCCAATCCGCTTGGCAGATTTGCGTTCGGGATGCTCCGTGACCGTTCTGCAGCGGAGGACGCCGTCCAACAGGCGTTTCTCGAGTTCGTCAAGGCGGCGCCCGATCTGGTGGGAGACGGTCGTTCCGTTCGGGCCTGGCTGTATCGAAGTGTCAGGTTCACGTGTCTGGATGAGATCCGCCGTCGGTCCAGGCGACCCGAACAGCTCATGGACGAGGTCCCCGAACCAGAGTCTCAGGGAGCAGATCCGGTCGACCTGGGGTTCGATTCGAATCTCGAAGCGGCGTTCTCGGCGCTCACTCCCCACCAGCGAACCGTCATGTTGCTGCGCCATGTAGTGGGGATGTCGGGTGCCGAAGTGGCCCAAGTCGTCGGTTCCAACAGAGCGGCCGTCTACGCGATGATCGCTCGTGCCGAAGCTTCTTTGCGCAGGGCACTCTCAGCAGTCGAATCCGACGGTTCCGCGGCGTCTGGACCTGTGAAGGGCGAGCCTGCGTTTGGGAGGGCGCACAAATGAGAACCATGAAGCGGCAGCAGTTGACACAGATGCTCGAGGACTGGACGAAGTTCGAGATCTCGGAAGAGGCGCGCGCCGGCCACCTGAACGCGATCTCCGCAGCCGTCGAGTCTGCCCCGGTTGTGCTCCCGGTGGCTCGCTCCCGGTGGTCGATGGCGCTTCGGCGCAGGATCACCGGCCTGTTGATTGCCACGATGACGTTGGGACCCGCCGGTGTGGCGTTCGCGGCGCAAGGGTCGCTTCCCGGCGACTCGCTCTATCCGGCCAAGCGGGTCGTCGAGCGGGTCCAGGCGGTGTTTGATCCGTCGATTCCGGCCCGTCACCGTCTCGACGAGGTGTCCGGTTTGATGGCCAGAGGCGACGATTCGTCCGAAGTCGCTCGCGCACTTCAAGAAGCCGCCGAAGCGGTAGCGGCCGCTCCAGACGGTGGCGCGCTCTCTGCGACGCTGGAAGCCCTGCAGAAGGAAGTCGAGCCGAACCTGGCGGAACCTGTCGGGGAGGAAGCAGAGGGTCCGACAGGGTCATCTGTCGAGCCTTCCGAGGAGAGTGCCACCGAGCCTGCGGGAGCGTCGGATGCCGAGCAGGCCGAGGGCTCCGAGGAGAGTGCCACCGAGCCTGCGGGAGCGTCGGATGCCGAGCAGGCCGAGGGCTCCGAGGAGAGTGCCACCGAATCTGCGGAAGCGCCAGATGCCGTGGAGCCCAGTTCTCCGTCTTCGATCTCGGCTCCGGAGGAGGACGAGACGACCGTCTCGGAGCTGACGGAAGATGAGGAGCCGACCGATGTCGTCAGCGGCGAGGACACCGGCAACGAAGGATCTGAGGCCGGCGCCTCGAGCGACGGCGACGAGTTGGAACTTCCCGAATCGGAGAGGTAGGAGAAACCAAATGCACCGAAGGATCGCGTTCTTGGCCATGGCAGCGGTCGTGATGGCGGCTTGTCGTGGACCGGTTGCACAGGCGCCGGCATCGCCGGCCCCATCGACACAGCCGACCGTAACTGCGCCGGCTCCGACGACTCCGACGACGGCTGCTTCGTCGGAACTCGCACCGTATCTCGCTGCGCTCGACAGGACACTTGCCGTCTCGGCATACCGTTTCGAAGCGACCGTCCAGGCGCAGACGCAGTCCGGTGTGGTCTCGGTGGATCTGTCCGGATGGGTGAACGGCGCCGATCGCGAACTGGTGACCAGGTCAGGCGGCCAGGAGATGACGACCACCGTCAAAGATGGCGTAGCCACGATCACCACTCCCACAGGGACGACCGAGCTTCCTCTTGAAGAGGCGGCGGATGCCCCGTCGCTGCTTCTTCTGCGCGATCTCGAAGGGGCGACGATCACCGGGGATGGTGAGGTGAGCGGCACGCTCAAGGTTGCGGTGCTGCAAGGAAGCGGCCTGTCGGACGCATCGGCAGCGGGGGCCCTGACCAATGCGACGATCGCATTCGAGCCGGGCGGCGATCTGACCGGTTACACCCTCGTCGATGGCGCCCACACATGGACGATGACAGTGCGGATCTTCGACGTGGGGCAGGTCGAAGGCTGAAGATACCGGCCCGCGTTCACGCGCGGATCGTCCAGGCCATCTGACCGGGTCTGGAACGCTCGCTCTGCCCGGCATGCGACGACGTGAGTATCAGCTCGGTGCTGCGTCCGGTCACGGAGCCCGACTGCGAAGGACTGCCGCGCCGACCGTTTGCTGGATGCGACTGATCCGGTGTTCTGCTCATCTGGGCCCTGATCGTTGCGCATCCGCGACCGTTACCGAATGCATGAACGGAGCGAGAGGGGCTTGAATCCCTACATTCGACTCTGTCCAATTCATGTGCTATCTTAGACTCAGTCAAAAAGATACAGTTTGAGGAGGATTGTTATGAGTTGGACTGTGCTTCCTGAAGAGACCGCTGCCAAGGTGGCCGATGCCCTGCAACCTACGTTGGTCGACCTGATCGATCTCCATCTGCTGGGCAAGCAAGCCCACTGGACCGTCGTTGGTGAGCGTTTCCAGTCGGTTCACGAGCGCCTCGATGTGCTGGTCGATGCCTGGCGTCTCTGGAGTGACAGTGTCGCGGAGCGGATCGTCACCCTCGGCGTCATTCCAAAGGGCCGCGCCCAGGACGTTGGCAATGACGATGCGGGTGGCGAGTTCCCACTCGCCTGGCTGGCCGACAGAGACGCCATTCGCCTGGTTGCGGAGCGGGTGGAGGCGGCCGCCCGGACGGCGCGTGACCACCAGCAAGCAGTCGCCGATCTCGACGTCATCAGCGATGCGCTTCTCCAGGGGATCATCGAAGGGCTCGAGGAGCAGTTGTGGATGCTCCGCGCTCACCTCAAATGACGGAACCGATCGACGCGCACGAAAGATTGCGCTCGGCGGGCCTGAGGGTGACTCGGGCCCGCCTCGGTGTGCTCGAGACGCTGGCAGCGCTTGGAGGACACCGAACGACCGAGGACGTGGCGAGAGGACTGAAAGAACGCGGCATCACCGTTTCTCGGGCATCGATCTTCAACGTGCTGGCCGACCTGACGGCCGCCGAGCTGGTCATGGTGGCCGATGCCGGACCCGGGTCGACGCGCTACGAGATCGCAACCGAGTGGCATCACCACCTCGTGTGCCGGAACTGTGGCTCGATCATCGATGTCCCCTGCGCCAAAGGGACCAAACCATGCATGACGCCGGATGAAGGCGTGGGCGTCGTCGACGAAGCCCAGGTGATCTACAGAGGGATGTGCAGTTCCTGCCTGGCCCTGGGATCGGACCCGCCGTTGTCTGGCGAGGCATCGGCACGCTGATCGAGCGTGAACGCGAGAGAACCATCGGCCGATGTGGAAGCGACGGGATCCGGCGGCTGCGTCTGTCACTCCACACCGTGCCGGTTACATCGCACACGCCGGAGCATCAGGCAGCGTGAGGGTCAAAGGATGCTCTTGACTGTCACCCGGTAGGATCGATACTCGTGCATCGAGTCCCGGCTCCTGTTCTCCTCATCCTTTCTGCGCTGCTGTGGGGAGGTAACTTCGTGGTGGGAAGGGCGGTCTCTGCCGGGATCCCCCCGCTGTCGCTGAGTTTCTACCGCTGGCTCACCGCCCTCGTCGTGCTGGTGATCATCTCCGGGCCGGCCGTCCGGCAATCGATCCCCGAGCTACGGCGCCATCTCGGTTGGCTCGCGATATCGTCGTTCACCGGTGTGCTGCTCTTCCACACTCTCGTGTACACGGGGCTGCACACGACGACAGCCGTCAACGCGAGCCTGATCGTGGCCACCTCACCGGTCGTGATTCCACTCGTCGTCTACGTGGCCTTTCGGGAGCACATCACTGCTCGGGAGGGCGTCGGCATCGTGGCGACGATGCTCGGTGTGATCGTCGTGCTCACTCGCGGCGACTTCGGGGCGCTCGGAGGGCTGCGCTTCGCCGTTGGCGACCTGCTCATTCTCGGTGCGGTCGTGGCGTGGGCCGTCTACTCCGTTGGACTTCGTCGACGACCGAATGTACCTCCGGTGGTGCTGCTGACAGCCGTGGCGGCGGTGGGCACATTGTTGCTGCTCCCCCTGTACCTGTGGGAGCTGGCAACCGTGGGCGGATTCGCGCCGACCATGCCCCACATCGCGACGATCCTCTACGTCGGACTGTTCGCTTCGGTCACCGCCTATCTCGCGTGGAACCGGGGCGTGGTGATGATCGGACCCACGAAGGCCGGCCCATATCTGAATCTGATGCCACTGTTCTCTGCGACGCTGGCCGTGCTCTTTCTCGGCGAGACGATCCATGTGTACCACCTCGTTGGCGGGGTCTTCATTGCCTTCGGGCTCTGGGTGAGCACGGTGCAACCCGGTGACCGGTCCCTGTTGGCTTCGAGCGGCACGTGAGTGCTGGATCGCTTGCGCCGACGCTTGGACCCCATCGTCATGAGTATTGGGAGTCCTCGCTGTTCCCCGGGAGGTAGTGTGAACGACATGAACGGTGGAGCTTTGCGGCGCTTGATGATGTATCCCCATCGTGGGGTTGTTCGGCGCGTGTGAGATCCGCTGAGGACCCTGTTCACGGGGCCCGATGGTGAAGGTGGTCTCCGTAGCGGGGGTGAGGAGGGGACCATGACGAATCGCTTCTACATAACGACCGCGATTCCCTATGTGAACGCGTCACCGCATCTCGGGCACGCGCTCGAGTTGGTTCAAGCGGATGTACTCGCCCGTCATCGCAGGCAAGCCGGCGACGAGGTGCGATTCCTGTCAGGGACCGATGACAATGCCCTGAAGAACGTGCTCGCGGCGGAGGCCGCCGGCGTCTCTGTCGAGCGGTATGTCCAGACGAGAGCGGACGAGTTCGAGTCATTGCGTCGACCGTTGGCGCTGTCGCTCGATGATTACATTCGTACGAGCACCGACCTTCGCCACCGCAGCGGTGTCGAGCGGCTCTGGAACGCGTGTGCCGAATCGGGGGATCTGTACACGCGCAGTTACGAGGGCCTCTACTGCGTTGGTTGCGAGCAGTTCTATGCAGATGGCGAACTCATCGACGGCGCCTGTCCTGAACACGACACGGCGGTCGATCGAGTGGCCGAACGTAACTGGTTCTTCCGGTTGAGCCGTCACGAGGACGAATTGCTCGAGGCGATCGGTAGCGGCCGACTGCGGATCGAACCGGAGGTGCGGCGCAACGAGGTAGCGTCCTTCATTCAGGCCGGACTCGAGGACATCAGCGTGTCTCGTTCCGCAGAACGGGCACGCGGCTGGGGCATTCCGGTGCCGGGCGATCAGGATCAGGTGGTTTACGTCTGGTATGACGCGCTCGGCAACTACATCACCGCTCTCGGGTACGGAACGGATTCGTCCGACTACCGGACATGGTGGCTCGAGTCGGACGAGCGGGTCCATGTGATCGGAAAGGGCATCCTGCGGTTCCATGCCGTCTACTGGCCCGCGTTTCTCCTGTCGGCAGGTGAGCCGCTCCCGACGGCCATCTTCGTCCACGACTACTTGACCGTTGGCGGCGCCAAGATCAGCAAGAGTGCCGGCCCGACGGTGTCCCCGTCAGATCTCGTCGAGGTCTATGGATCGGATGCTCTCCGCTGGTGGTTTGCCGCCGATGTGCCCCGTGTCGGCGATGCCGACTTCACGGAGCAACGTCTCGTCGATCGCGTGAACCAGGATCTCGCCAACGGGTACGGCAACCTGCTCAGCCGCATCACGGCACTGCTGGTGAAG
>JAACED010000031.1 GCA_011682695.1 Gammaproteobacteria bacterium | reverse complement strand
CGATGGCTTCTTTCGCGGCACGCAGCTTGGCGAGACGGGACTCCCGACGAGCCAACTCCGGTGGGACCTCGTCACCACGCTTGTCTTCACCGAACTCCTCATCCTCCGCGAGATCTGTTGCTTCAGCATCAGCGAGGATCGCCGCGACCTCGACCTGGAGCTGTTCGATCCTGGGACCCGGACGCCCATAGCTCATCGCCTTACGTCGAGAAGCAGACGCCCGCAGCTTCGTACCGTCCAAAGCCACCCGACCCAGGGTCACCAACCCCGCCTCTGAACACAAGACCAGCACCTGAGTGAACAAATCATCCAACGCTGCGAGATGACGACGCCGGAACCGGGCAATCGACCGATAATCCGGAGCACTATTCGCCGCCAGCCAACGGAACGCCACATCGATGTGACAGCGGCGTTCCATCTCCCTCGACGACGTCACCCCCGTCGAATACGCATACAACAGAAGCTTCAACATCATCGACGGGTCATACGGCGGGCCACCAGACGCCTCCACATACGAGTCATAGACCGCCGAGAGATCCAACAGGCCGTCAACGACCTCGGCGATGAACCGGGCCGTATGCTCCTGCGGCAGCCAGTCATCAAGCGACGGTGGCATCAGAAACGACTGACCCGGATCGTACCGACGAAACACCTTCGACCTCCCCGCCGCAACCCTCCCCACTGGGGGGTCATCGTCGTCGGCCACCTCAAACAGCGTCTCATCACCAGAATCATTCTTCATACCCGCAATTCTCGCCGAACAGACACCAAAACGCGAGAACCCACAACACCATCAACGATCAGCCAGCCGATCGCTCCGCTCACAGATACTGACCCACGCTCCTAGCGGACGTAGTCGTCGTGGCTCGCCTAAGCGGCACCGGTTACATGCCCTGGCGCACACGGGCCGAGCACGCAGCAAACCCTACGGCGGCTCAAATGGGAGTGGGGGCCGACGACACCACAATCACCCTCACGCCGGCAAGGAGACATCGCCAGGCCCTCACCCATGACGCGGACTGCATCGCTGAAGACCTCATTACGCTGCTCCGACGAGCAAGAGCGTAATGAACGGGCTGATACGCGATGTGGATGCGCAGCGGGCCCGGTGGGTTGCCCACCGAGAGGAGCAGGGCCTTGTACCGGGAGCAGCCGACGGCTTCGCGCTCTCGGCGGTCTTGGACGTTGCGCCAAAACCTGTTGATTTCGGAGTGCTGGTACTCAGACTCGTCGCAGGCTCGATCATGGTCGCGCACGGTGTCAACCATGGGCGCAACCTCGATGGGACTGCCTCCTGGTTCGAATCCATCGGGTTCCGCAAGGCGCGACTTCAAGCGGCTCTCTCGTCGCTCGGTGAGATCTCGATTGGCATCGGTCTGATCCTGGGTCCGCTGACGACGATTGCCGGCGCGGCGCTGATCGCCACATTGCTCGTCGCATTCGTCTCCAACCACCGTTCTGCAGGGTTCTTCGTCTTCAACCGTCCAGTAGAGGGATGGGAGTACCTGCTGACCCTCGCCTCGATCGGTGTCGCTGTGGCGGTCACGGGTGCGGGCTCGATCTCGCTCGACGCCGTCATCGGGCTCGATCTGTCCGGTTGGTTGGGTGGAGCGATCGCCGCGGCCGGGGCCCTCGCCGGGGCGCTCCAACTGGCCACGTTCTGGCGCCCGCCACAGGTGTCTGACAACTGATCGGGCACGGCCTGGCGTCTTCCGTCGCTACGTGTCCGATCGTCTCAGTAGGTCGTCCATGAGTCCTGCTTCATCGCGAAGTGGGCGAACTTGCCCGACTGAATCTCGGCAGAAAGAGCAGATCGGCGATTCCTGACCATGAGACGCAGTCTGAACCCCGCACTGGCTGCAAGCAACAAGGGTGCCTTCCGCAAGCTTCCACCGGGTCGTCGCCGAGAGAGCTTGTGGTGGCAGCTCGGAGTGGTAGGAGATGGCGTCGTCCGGGCACGCCGTAGCGCAGATGCCACAGTCGAGGCAGGTCGATGGTCGAAACACGAGCGAGAACAAGTCGGTGTTCGCGAGGAACTCGAGCGCATCGCTCGGACAGAATCTTGCGCACAGGCTGCACGCGGAACAAGCCGCAGTGTCCACTTTGACATCCGTCATGGGGAGCTTCTCTGTCTTGACCCACCGAACAGGGTCGAGACCTCCAATTGCTCCCAACAAGCTCTTGCGCGACTTGGGAAGACGACGAGGCAACCTGACGTCGGCGTCCAACCCGTCAATCTCTACACCCGGGGTGGTGATCTCCGATGCCCTGCGTTTCACAGCGGAGAACAGAGCCCGGCGGCTCATGGCCGTACCATCGATCATCTCGGGCGTGCCCCCGCGAGACTCGTGCGGACTCGTACCAAGGCGGATCCTGACGGTCACGTCAGTGGAGGCAAGGAGCGCATTCGTTGCTGCGACGGTCTGATGGATCCCGGTTCGTGTCGCCCCAATTTCACATGATGGGCAGTGGCTGTCGTCGATCCATACGTCTTCTTCCTGATGGGCCAAATCGAGGAGGTTCGAGACACTTAGCGCCGACAGGCACCGTTCACTCCGCCCGAGGACATCGACAGGAAGCGTCGTTGCTTCGGGCGCCTGTACGCATGCCACACCGAGAGTCCCCCTTGGACGATCCGTCAACGCCATGAGCAGCGCTGCTTCGAGCGGTCGGCCGGAAGGCTCGAATGCGCCGGTCGGACATGCTTGGACACATGCACCACAGGCAACACACGCCGGCTCGTTGATCATCGGGATGCCACGATCGAGCGAAATGGCGAGCGTCGGGCATGCCGTCATGCAGCGGATACAGCCTGCGCCGTTGTGGCGGGCGTTCAGACAGGCCGAGCCATCTCTGTTCGGGGGTGACCCTGTGATCGGGTATTCGTTCACGCAACCTCCGGCTGCAGGCTCGCTCCGGCCAAACCGGAGGTCCGGACGGGGAACCGTCCGGACCTCATGCTATCGGTCGAGCAGGTTGTCAGACCTTCTCTACTTCCACCTTCGTGTCATAGAAGCTTGCGCTCCCGCCGATCGGATCCGTGAGGGAGACATCTCCCACGATCGGATCGAGCCGCATTGCCGGGTTCGGGACCGTTCCAGATGCTCGATCGGGGTCTCCCTTGATCGTCTGACCGTCGATCACGACATCGTTGGAGCCGTAGGCCCAGTGACCTCTCCAGGAGAGCCCGACGGTTCCCGGGCGCATGCCTTCCATGACCTTGACTTCCGCTTCGACGGCGTAGGAACGGCCGTCTCCAAGATCGAAGGCTCCGGTCGGGAGTGTTGCCGAGAGAACTCGTGCGTGATCTCCTGACTTGATACCTCGGGCTGCAGCGTCTCGGCTATTCATTTGTAGGAAGTTCTTGGGTGAGATGGCCTTTTGCAGCCACTCTGAGCCGCGGCTACGGCTCTGACCTTCCCAGATCTCCTTGAACGTGATCAGTGTCAAGTCGAAGCCTGCATCGTCGATCTCGTTGCCGCCTGCATCCTTGACAGGCTGCCACTTGGGGAGGCCGTCGAACCGTTCACCAGTCATCGAATCCTTCGCCTTGGCAACCTTCTCGACATACAGGTTCCAACGCCCGTGCCACTGGTGGGCCACCCACTCGTCGTCCTTGTAGAGCTTGTCGCTTGGCTCGAATCTACCGCCACGATTGAGTAGGTAGACCAGACTCGGCCACAGTTCGGCGGGCACGGCTCGCTTCCAAACTGCCTCGTCGTACACAGTTGCCGGCAGGTGGCTTCGAGCCTCTCGGAAGATTCGCATCTCCTCTGCGTCTGCCGCCGGCAAGGTCTCCGAGCCGTCCTCTTTGTCACCGAACGCCAGGTTGGCCGAGAGAGCAAGGAAGTACTGCTCTGGACGGTCGAATGGATACCCGTCCCCGAGACCATCTTTACCGAAGCCGGCCAAGCCGAGTCTCTTGCCAACAGCGATGAGGAACGCCTCGATAGAAATCGGCATCTGTTCACCCTCGACGTCAACGATGTCGGTCAGTGGAGCAATCGTGGGCTGTCGTACCTTGCTCATCTTCGTCTGGATCGTGGGCGACGTGTGGGAGGTGCCCCACCGTTCCATGTAGCTCAGATCCGGGAGGATGTAGTCGGCATACATTGAGGTCTCGCCTATGACGATGTCGCACGCAACGAAGAGCGGGACCTTTTTGGGATCCTTCAGCGCTTCGATCTGTGCGTGCCCTGCCGGTGATGCCAGCGCCACCGTTCCCATTTGCGTCATCACGAACTTGGCCGGATAGGGATACCCGGCCGCTGCACTGGGGATGACGTGCTGGTAGACGTCGCTCGTGAACGGATACCATGGACGCTTGGCCGGGAAGCCTTCGAACAAGGTGGATTTGTCGTAGGACGCTTGCTGGCGGTTGATGTGGATACCCCACTTCTTCAGCCCGCCCGGAGCCGATGCAACCACGCTCTTGGGGAACGGTGCACCGCCCTTGGATCCGTCCTCATGCCAGTGCCCTCCGCCACCAACGATTCCACCGCGATGGTTCACGTTGCCGATCAGCACATTGAGTGTGATGATCGCCTGACCGTTGTGGTAGCCGTTTGTGTGCTGTACAGGGCCCCGATACATGTCGGTCCCTGCGCGCTTGCCGTGGCTGGTGAATTCATCGGCCAGGGCCACGATGTCGCGGGTCGGGATGCCGCAGATATCGGCGTACTCATCCAAGGTTCGTTCGGCTGCCCGATCGGCGAGCAGCTGAAACGCAGGTTTGACGGCGATCCCATTGACGGTGAAGTCACCGAGCAGCTGACCTGCCGGCGCCGCGTCGGCCAGTGCCGCATCAGCGTCGGTCATGACCACCCGCGCACCGGAGACGGGGTTCCCGTCTGCATCGGTCGGCGGTTCGAGACCGGCCTCCTCAGCAGTGAGAAACACCATCTCGTCGAGACGAACGAGATGAGTCGCGTCACTGTAGGTGCCCTCACCGTTTGCCTCTGCGGCATCCATGCTGGGTGCCGTGAGGTAGCTTGCGTCGTAGCGGCTGTTCTCGATGATCCAGCGGATCATGCCGAGTGCCAGGGCACCGTCGGAGCCGGGGTGCACGGCAACCCACTTCCACGCCTTTGCCGCCGTCTTGCTGAGACGAGGGTCCACGACCGCATACTTGAACTTGTTACGTATCAGCGAATCGGTGACCTGCTCGGTCATCGGGGTAGGCCCGAAGTTCGACTCGAACGCTCCGGTTCCAAAGAAGATCACGAACTCGGCGGAAAGCAAGTCCGGCTTCAGGTGGTCCTTGCCGCCAGTCATCTCCTTGAAGGCGATGTGGTGGCTCTGCTCACAGATCGTTGTGTGCAGGTAGTAGTTGACCGAGCCCATTCCGTCGTACGTGAAACGCTTGGTCAGCTCCTTACGGCCGTGCTCGACTCGTCCGCCCAAGAACACGAACTGGTTGTTGACCGGTCCGAGGTCTGGATGGTCGGGGTCGATGAGCATGTCGAGATGATCGGCGTGCTTTGCCTTGAATTCTGGGACCGTCATGTCACCAGCGACGACAGCATCGGTGTCAGCGGCCAACTCTTTTGCGAGATCGACGTCACGGAGCTTGTAGATGTCGTTGAGACCGTCGACCTTGCCTTCGCCGAACAGATCACCACCGTTGACGACCTCGTCGATGAACTGGTTCCATTCGATTGCCTGCCACTCACCCTGGCCGCGTCCACCGACGCGTTTGAGGACCTTGCGAATCCGATAAGGGTCATAGGCGATCTGGACGGAAGATTGTCCCTTCGGGCATATCTTGGCATCGTCCTTTGCTGCCTCAGCCAACGGAGTGTCCTCCGCCAGATTGGGCAGCAGGTTCATCGGGCTGTACGGGTTGCCGTCGACCTTCACCAGGACACCGTCCTGGATCTTCGCCTTTAGGGTGCACGCCGTGTGACAGCTCAGGCAGATGCTGTAGATCGTGTTCTCGGGGTCGTTCAGCGGATAGGCGGCGCCTGCGAAGGCGGCGGTCGGCTCCACGATGTTGCCCGTGATTCGTGCCAGCGCGGGCAGCGATCCTGCTGCGGCGACCGCGCCGCCGACCATGGCACTCGTCTTGACGAAGTCTCGCCGGGTGACCGACCAACGGTCGTCGGGAGCTTCGACGGGCTGCAGTTCAGAGCCGTCGGTGTTCTCGATGGCCATTCAGACCACCTCCTTTTGTCGGACGATGGGTAGGAGTTGGTAGCCGGCGAGGAAGAGCATCGCCGCCAGGGAGACCGCCCAGACGAAGACGAGCCACTCACCTACGCTTGGGAAGTAATCGAACGACAACCCCGGGCCGGTGAAGGCCTCTCTAAGACCTTCGAGTTCTTGGATGTTGAGGCCGGGCAGAACGATGTTGAGGCGGACGGTCAGGAACGTGCCTGCGATGAGCGCGCCTGCCCATCCGACCGCAGCGACGGAGCGGCTACGGAACAACAGCAGGCCAAGCGGCACGATCACGCCGATGCCAACGTGCAGGAGCCAGAACACCCACCAGTAGGGACCGAACAGGACCTGCCGGATGCTGTCGGTGAGCGACGGCACCGCCGAGATGAGTCCCGTTGAGAACTCGGCCCACTCGAGGAGTACGTCGACCGCTAGAAGACCGAGCACCATCTGACCGAGGAACAGGAGTGTCTCTCGGTGCGCAGACCCGCCGCGTCCTGGGCCCCAGATGGCTGTGAGGAACGCGATGAGGGCAGCACCCGAGACGAGAGCTCCTACGAGGAACACGATGGGTGTGAGCCCGCCGTGCCAGAACGGTCTCGCTCCCACGACGCCGAAGAGCGCTCCTTCGGCCCCCGTGGCTGCAACTGCCAAAGCGAAACCGATCCAGCTGAGAGTGCGCAGCGTCGACTTGTCACGATCAATGGTGGTCGATGTCAGGTCGCCCCGTCCGAACGTGAGGAATCGACAGACGGCGCCCCTGGCGCCGGACTCTCGAGCGCAAGCTGCGAGATCGGGGCGCGTCGAGAACCAGAGCATGACGACCAGCAGGATCGCGTATGCACTGTAGAACCAGGCCATGAGCCCCATCATTGATGCCCAATGGGTGTGTGTGATGAGGCGCCAGACTCGCGCCATATGTCCGAGATCGAGCCACACGAGGAGCAGTCCGCCCACCAGTGTGACGAGCGCCGTAAGCAGCGCGAGTCGGCCAATTCGCTCGAGTCGTTTGACCCGAAAGGCATAGACCAGGGTCGAGACGAGGAACGCCCCAACGGAGAGGCCGATCAGATAGATGTAGGCAGCCACCCAGAGGCCCCACGGAACATAGCTGCCGTAGTTGGCCATCTGGTGGCCCTGTGTGAGCCGCTGAACCAGTCCGATGAGCCCTGCGAGGAATCCCACGCTGACAAGGGCCCATGCGATTGTTTTGCTTGCCTTGGTCATGGTCGCACCTCCTTTCACACCAGGTAGTAGACGGATGGTTTCGTACCCAGCTCTTCTTTGAGTCGGATGGTGTTCGGCAGGGCTGCCATCTCGGCGACGAGGGAGTCAGGGTCGTTGATGTCGCCGAAGTAGTTCGCTGTGCCAATGCATGTTGTGACGCAGGCAGGAAGCAGTCCTTCTTCCAGCCGATGGAGACAGAACGTGCACTTCCGGACGTTGCCGACCGGTGAGCCGTCGGTGCGGGGCCACTCCTTGCCGTACTCGAAGTTCGGCAGCAGCTCGTACTCCATCTCTTGCGGAGAACCTTCGGTGTAGGTGTGGCCGGTGTCGAACGTGCGGGCCGAATAGGGGCATGCAGTGATGCAGTAACGGCATCCGATGCACTGCTCGTAGTCGATCTCGGTGATCCCGTCTTCGCGCTTCCATGTGGCGTTGACCGGGCAAACCTCGACGCACGGCGGCTCTTCACATTGCATGCACGGCCGCGGCATGAACTGGCGAGTCACGTTGGGGAATGTGCCGATCTCGGTCTCCAGGACCGGGCGGTACACGACACCGGGTGGCAGTTTGTTCTCGGCGACACAGCTGACGGTGCAGGCATGACAGCCGACACACTTGCGGAGGTCGATCACCATCACCCAGTGGCGTTGATCGACTGGCTTCTCGAGGGCCCGTTCGATGTCTCTGCGCATCCGAACGAGCGCGCTCTCCTGCGTGAGTAGCTCAGGCATGCAAGTCTCCTCTCGTGCGACCCGGAGACATTGCACCATCGAACGCGCTTCGTGAGTAGCGGGAGAAACCCTGCTTCGTGTAGGGGAGTTCCGGTCTCAATAACGGGTGGTCTGTCGGGGATTTCCCGACAGACCGGGGCTTTCACTGGAGAATGTCGAGTTCCAGGGCGAGGCGGACGAGTGCGGCCCGACTGTCGAGATCCAGCTTGCGCATCATGCGCGCTTTGTACGTCTCGACAGTCTTGACGCTGAGGAAGAGCATGGCGGCGATCTCGGTATTGGAGTGTCCGAGGGCAATCAGTTTGAAGATCTCAGTCTCCCTGTCGGAGAGAGAAGCGTATCGACCATGCTTCTGGTCGCCCTGTTTCTCGGTGTCGAGACCATCTTCGAGTAGCTGGCGAGTGTGCCGCGGGCTGATGTACACGCCACCGTCATTGACAGCTCTGATTGCCGTGAGCAATTCCTCTGGCGCAGATTGTTTGAGGAGAAACCCGGAACCGCCAAGCTCCAGCACACTTCGAAGGTATCCGGCGTCGTCATGCATGGTGAGGGCCAAGACCTTGGCATTGGGGGCGCGATCTCGGATCATCGGGAGTGCTTCCAAACCACTGCAGGTTGGCATGTTGAGATCCATGACGACGACATCCGGCTCGAGATCTGCGACCAGATCGACGCACATCGCACCATCGCCCGCCTCCCCTACGACCTCGAGATCCGGCTCTGCGCTGAGAAGAGACTTCAAACCGGCCCGAAGAACCGCGTGGTCGTCAGCGAGGACGATACGGATCGTCCTCACGTGGGTACCTCTACGAACACGGTGGATCCCTGTTCGCTGCTCTCGAACCGGACACGCCCATTGAGCAGGTCCGCGCGCTCACTCATTCCGTAGATACCCACGCTGCGACCGGCTCTCTGCACGGCTTCGACATCAAAGCCCTTCCCGTCGTCTTCGATGATGGCGCGTGCCCAGCCGTCCCGTTGCGAGATGACGACACTGATCGTTCTGCCACCGCTGTGTCGTGCCGCGTTCGTCATGGCCTCCTGGACAATACGATACAGGGCGGTCTCGATTGTCGGGGCGAGCCGCTCGGTGATGTCCATGTGGGTGTCGACCCGAAATTCCGGGTAGAGGACGGCAAACTCTGCCACATAGTGTCGAAGCGCTTCAGCCAGGCCGAGGTCGTCAAGAACGCTGGGGCGCAGGTCACGGCCCAACTGGCGAACCGTTTGCAGTGTTTCGTCCGTGATGCTCCGTAGCTCAGCTGCTCTCGCGGCCGTCGCAGCTTGATCGTGCAGCTGAGGAAAAGTGGAGATCCCCAGGGCCAGCGAGTTGAGGGCCTGACCTACCCCGTCGTGAAGTTCCCTCGCGATGCGTTTTCGTTCCTCCTCTTGTGCACCGATGAGTTGCTCGAGGAGACGAGTCCGTGCTGCTTCTTTGTCTTCAATCGTGACCCGGTTTCGTTCGAGATCGCCAACCATCGCGTTGAAGGCGTCCGCAAGAACACCGATCTCATCCTTTGCCCACTGTTTGGCGCGCGCTGTCAGGTCCCCGGAGCCAACCCGTTTGGTGGTTGCGACGAGGTCGAGGATCGGTCTGGTAAGGATCCACGTCAGGAAGATAGCTGCGCCGATCCCGAAGACAGCCACCGCGAGCGTCGTCAGCAGCATCTGTCCAGTGATCACGTCGATCACCGTCCGCAGCCGAGCTTCGGAGAGCCCAACTCGGGCGGAGCCGGCTTGGCCGTCGAGGATCAGCCCGGTGAACTCGTGGATACGACCGTCGGAGCTGTCGTAGATGGTTGTGTCAGCGGGTAGTCGGAGGAGTTGGGTGGGGAATCCTTCTGTTCCGAAGGTGTGGGCTAGCACCATGCCCTGGGGATCGATCACAAACGCATACATGATGTCGGTATGGTTCGCCACAGTTTCAGAGAGCAACTCGTGGAGCGAGAACGTGTCGTTGAGAAGGATGGGATCGACGCTCCGCCCCGCCAGGTCGCTCACCACGGACGCTCCCCTGCTGTCGAGTTCATCGAGCAGCACTTGACTCATGACGGTTCTCACCTGCCAGGTGACTCCGAGGCCGAGCACGGTGGTGAGGGCCAGAACGATGCCGAGGATTTTCGTCCGAACGCTGACCGAGCCCAGCAGCTGCATCGCCGGCTCGGCGTATCGTTCGAGGCTACGAGTCTGTGACATGGCGGGCGACCTCATCGATCACGTCTCGGACGCCGTCATAAGCGGCGTCATCAACCGGGGCAAAGCTGTCGACTCCCAGACTTGACAGCACCTCTGATGCTGCCGGATCAGTCGATATCGAAAACAGGATATTCTCGAGCTCGGCGATGCTACGAGGGCTGACGTTGGGGGAGACGACGACCGGGGGATTGGTGAATGCCGGAGATTGGTGGATCACTCTGATCTTGGATGCGAGGGCAGGGTCGCGTGCGAGTGCGTTGTCGAGGACGAGGCTGTCGACACCCGCCGCGTCGGCGACGCCCTCGGCGACGGCCTTGATGGCACGGTCGTGGCTGTAGGTGAAGAATGTTCGTCCAAAGAAGGCTTCGGGGGTCGATCCGAGCAGGTTGACCAAGTATGTCGGGTAGATCCGACCGGTCGTGCTGATCGGATCGGTGAACACAAACGTAGCGCCTTCGAGATCGGCCATGCTGGTCGCGACAGAGTCGGCCGCAACGATGAGTGTCGAGTAGTAGACGGCCTCGCCGCTGATCTCGGGAACGGCGAGGAGGCGGAGTCCGAACTGGTCGTGACCGGAGACATATGCACTGGTGCAGACGAAGCCGACGTCGATGTCGCCTGCCTGGAGCAGGTCGTTGATCTCCTGGTAGGTCCGTCGCTGGACAATCTCGACCGGGCGACCGAGCTTGCTGCTCAGGTAGTCGGCGAGGGCGCTGTAGCTCTCTACGGTGCCTTCTGGCGAGAGGATGGCCGCCACGGCAACGCGCAACGGCTTCACCTCACCGATTCCGGTGGGGGGTACCGGCTGTCGTTGTGAGAAGTCAACGAAGGGCGGTGCAGCGACACCGGCGGGGGCACACGCTGCCAGGAGGAGGCAAAGGACAACGGTGACACCGATCCGTAGCTTCATGATCCGCCGTCGACGTATTGCAGGAGAAACCTGGCCAGTCCCGTCACATCATCGAAGTCGAATTGCGGCACCGGCAGGTCCCAGGATCGATCCGTGACCAGCGCCAGCATCTCTTCGACATCACACAGAAGTTCGCTGCTCCGTCCCGATCGATGCACTTCAATCTTGGCGTATGGGCCTCGTTTGTAGCCTTCGGTAAGGACCAGATCCATGCCCGCAAAGGACCGCGCGATGACTGCATCGAGGTCGCCCGACCCGTTCTCCCTGCGGAACACGGCAACCTGGACAGGACTGGCTCCCACGACGATATCGGCGCCTGCCTCGGCGAGCCGGTATGTGTCTTTGCCAGGGACGTCGAACGACGACACGTGGCTGTGATGTTTGAGAACCCCAACGGTGAGACCGAGCACCCTCAACTCCGGAAGGAGTTTCTCGAGCAGGGTCGTCTTCCCGGTCCCCGACTTCGCGACGATCGACACGACTGGTGGACTCAGTGAGAAGCCCTCGCCGGGGCCCACGGCCCGTGCCGACTGCTCGAAGAAGACCATCGTCCCTCCTGGGTTGACGAGATAGTACCTACCGAGAGGTGTACCGACTTCAGTCTGCCTTCAGGACCTCGTCAATCCAACCGAGTGCCGCGATCGCAGCAGGGAAACCAACAGTGGTGATCGCGCTCAACGCGACTTGACGAATCTCGTCGGGAGTCGCGCCGGCAGAGACCGCCTTGCGAACATTGGATCGGACGGCGCCTTCGGCGAGTGCACCGATTGCGATTCCCAGCTTGGTAAGTCGCGCCGTACGAGCATCGAGCGGACCGGCGGCGTCCACGGCCCCACCGAGGTGATCAAGTGCGCCGCTCACCTCAGGGTAGGTCGTACGAAACTCCAGATACGTCTGCGGCAGATACTCGGACATGGACCCTCCCGTCAGCCAGTCTCACCAGCCTACCCGGAGGCGAACCGAGGCGGATTCCTCTCCCACCCGCGTGGAGGTCGAGACCGATTCATGAGGCGATCATCATCAACCTCGTTGTCGTATCACTTGCGGCCTTGATGATGCTTCTGCGCCAGCGAGAGGTTCTGAAGCATGCCAACTGGCGGGTTGTCATCATCCCAGCTGTCTTGGGGGGCGCGGCCGGCCGTGCACTCGCGATCGACGCGAGTCCCGAACTCCTCATCGGGGTTTTGGGCGGGTATGCGATCCTTGTCGGACTCCGCTTGCTGCTCGTGAAACCGATCCCGGAGAGAGACGATGTGTCGCATGAAGTTTGGACCGCTCCCGTTGCGGCATTGAGCGGCGCATGGGCTGCGCTCTTCACACAAATCGGGCTTGGTTATCCGCTCGAACAGGGCAGCCTCTTGCTTGCTCTCTATCTGTTTACGGTGATCGCGTTGACAGCTTTGGTGGTCGGGAAGGTGTGGTCACCGAAGCTCAACCACATCGTCACACTGATTGTCGGCCCGTTGCTAATCGGCGTTGGTGTGAAGTTCCTCGCACAGGTCTTGTAGCCGGCCGCTGCCTGTTGCACGACACTCCGTGTAGTTCAGATGATGTCGATGAGCATCTTGGCCGCTACGAGCCAAAGTACGATTCCGATCATCCGCTTCAACGCGGTGTTGGACAGGTGCACCGAGACGACGCGAATGCCAACTACCGCGCCCGCGGCTGCGGCAGTCCCCGCCACAATGACGAAGACCGGATCGAGGGCCGTGAGTGTGGCCCTGGCCGCGAAGCCTGAGAGTGACGAAGTCAGAGCGACCAGCGCCGTTGTGCCAGCGGCTTCTCTTGGCTCTACGCCTACGCCGTGGAGTACGGGGAGCACAAAGCTGCCGCCTCCCACACCAAGGAGGCCGGCGAGAAATCCGACGCCTCCACCAACGGTCGATCCCGTTGCGATCTCGACGGCTCGTGATGATTGCAGGCGTGCTTTTGGTTGTCGACGGAACAGCATCATGGCGCCGGCGACCACCAGGAACGCAGCGAAGCCTCCAATCAGTAGCTCATGGTTGATCCTCGTTCCCACGTGGGCACCTACAGGTGCCAAGAGGACCGCGAACGCCACGATTGGCAGGCCGACCCGATAGTTGATGTTGCCGGCACGGTGGTGCCCGGGGGTCGCGAAGGCGAGGGCTACCACGTTGAGTAGGAGCCCCATCGAAATCGCGGTAGGTAGCGGCACACCCATGTAGTAGAAGATCGGAATGATCAGGAAAGCAGCCCCGAGCCCGGCCATCGCCATGAACCCTGCCAAAAGAAAGACGACAAGGGCGATGACCGCATAGTTCATGGCGGCTACCGACTGGGCGCTAACAAAGGAAGGTCTTCGAAACTCTCGACACCGCAGCGTGCTGTCAACATCGATTCACTCCTTCTTCCATGGTGACGACCAGTATGTGCTTGTGTGCCAAGTCGGTGATCGCTCGAGCAGTCTCATCCCAATGTGATCCCGAACGCGTCGAGCACTATTGCGGCGGCAATGCCCCCGGCGAAGACCCACAGCAGGTTGACCCTGGAGAACCGGACGAGAACAAACGCACCGACTGCCCAGATGTAGGCGGTCGGACCGACAAGACTCACCTTTCCGAGGCTGAGAACGACAAACACCAACATGCCGGTGAACGAGGCCAATACTGCCTTGAGGGCGTGTCGAATCATCGGGTTGTGACGGATCTTGCCGTAGATCTCGGTCATGATGAGCGTGTAGAGGAACGATGGGAAGAACATTCCGGCGGTGGCGATCAGGCTGCCCCAGAGGAACCCCACCTTGTAGCCGATGAACGTCGAGGTGATCAAGAACGGCCCTGGTGTGATCTGACCGAAGGCGATTCCGTCGGCGAATTGGGGCATTGTCAGCCAGGGGTGGGTGGTGACGGCCACTTGCTGGAGTAGCGGCATGATGGTCATGCCGTTTCCGAACGCCACCGCGCCGATCTGGAACATCGACGAGGTCAGCTCTGCGATGTCCCCGCCTGAGAGGATCCCCACTGCGAGCACGACTCCCATTGCTCCGGCGACAAGCAGGATGCCGGCCATGCGCTTCGAGAAGCGGCCCGGGATGTTGAGATCGCCGTCGGTTGGAGACCCGGGCCCGTTGCCGGCCGGTTGACCCCAATAGATGGCGATGCCGGCCACGATGGCGCCGAGTACGACGAACAGGGCGTTCACGCCGAACAAGATGAGCAAGAACGCAGTAGCTGCGACTGTTGCGGCGCGGAGATCCTTCAGGTACCGGGAGCCAAAGTCGAGCAGGACATGGAGCACGACGCCGACCACCATCGCCTCGAGGGCGATGAACAGAGGATGGACCCACGGGACCGATCCGTAGGTGAAGTAGAGCCACGACAGTCCGGTCATCTCCAGATATGCGGGGATCAGGAACATCGAGGTGGCGATCACGGCACCGACCAGTCCTCGAATCCGGTATGCGCTGTATGTGGTGAGGTTGTAGACGAACGGGCCTGGGTAGATCTGAACCATGCCCAAGCCCTCATCGACCTCCTCCTGACTCAGCCACCCGCGTCCGATGAGGAGCGCCTTGAGTTGCTGGAGGACGGCCATGCCGTAGGCGGTCAACCCGATCTTGAGGAACGCCCACGCGAAGGCGGGCAGCGGAGGCGGGGCCGTCCGCCGCCCGGAATCGACGGCTGGAGAGGACTGCTCAGGCATCGGTTCGGTCCTGCTCCGGGTCCGCGGCTTGGAGTGAGGCTACCTGTTCGCTGGCCACGGCGTCCGACTCGGCGGCGGCGCGCCGTTGGAACATCCGTGCGAAGACGCCGATGAACAACACCATAATCAGCATGTCGCTGAATGGTCCGCCCATGGCGACCCCGACGGCGGCGAGCGGACCCCAGGTGGCGATGGCGATCGCGGTGGCGATCGTCATGTTCGATCCGGCCGAGTAGAACAGCGTCGCGTCGTACTCCCGTCCGAGGCCGACGAACCTTCCGGCGAAGTAGTTGCCGCCCATGCGCAGCAGGAACACCACGTTCATGACCAGTGCCGTGACGATGATCAGTCCGACGTTCTGCGACAGGAGCCTTCCGTTCAGCCCGAAGACGACGAACACCATCCACAGGGTGCCGAAGACCGCGAGGGTTGAGAATGCGGGCTTGAGCTGCTTGACCGAGTCTTCACCCCGATAGTGCAGCAGCGCGTACTTGGTCAACTGCCCGGCTGCCAACGGCACGATGATGTAGATGAGCAGCGATTTCACCATCGTCCAGACAGGCACCGAGATGACAGCGTTGAGTAGCAGGTGGCTGTAGAACGGCATCACGAACAACGACAGGACGAACGTCCAGGCGACGCCGATGACGACCAGTTGGGTCTTGCCACCGGCCATCCCGGTGAACGCCGGAGCCGAACTCGGAATCGGCGCGAGAGAGATGAGCACGATGCCGGCGATGAAGGCCGGATCGATGCTGGGCATCACCCATCCGAGGAACTTCATTGTCACCCATGCGAGTGCCGGAAATACCAGCACGTAGGCGACGGTGAGGATGATCAGGTACCGGGTCTTCTGTGGGCTGGTGTGCAGCACCATGGATCGCAGGTTGATCCCGATCATCATCGGGTACAGCATGGCGAACAGGGCATAGGGGAGTGAACCCTTCAGCGGCTTGAATACCTCAGGGGAGCCGATCCCCCACGCACTGGCACCGACGGCGATGACCAGGACGATGAGGATCAGGTACTTCTGCAGGAAGTCGTGGAGTGTCTTGATCGATTGCATGTTTTCGTCTTCTTCTTCCAATGTTGGTGCCCACTCCTGGGCCTCAGTCTCGGGGCGCTTGTTTGGGGCTTCGCTTCCGGCCCTCGCCGCATGAGCAGATGGTGAGCACGGGACACGATGCGTGCTTGGCGACGTGAGCGGCCGTGTCACCGAGGAGGACGTCCCGGATGGTTCGGCGGCTGTGGGATCCGAGCACGATCACGTCGGCCCCGATCTCCTCGGCCGCATCGAGGATTTCCTTGGCAGGATCTCCCACACGGATTATCTCTGTCACGTCCAGCCCGGCTGCCTCCAATTCGGCGACGTCTTGGTGGAGTCGGACGGCATCCTCGTGTTCGAGTTCGACCTCTTCTTCCTCGACCTCCATCTCCCAGACTTCGGGGGAGACCATCGGTGGCTCGTCGACCATGGTGAGCGGCTCGTCGAGCGGTTCGAGCACGGTGAGCACCCAGAGTTTGTTGCCGTCTTCGCGGGCGAGTGTGGCGGCCACCTTCTTGGCTGTCTCGGCGTGGTCCGAGAAGTCGGTAGCGAACAGGACTCTGTTGAACATCAGGCACCTCCTGAGGTCAGGGCGGCGTCCGGCGTTGCAGTCGGAGGGGCCCCGAAGTATCGACGGATGCGGTCTTCCATCTTGAGATATGCGACCAGGAAGATGATCTGGAAGATCGGCAAGGTGGCCGCCGGGATGGCGACGAGTGGGGAGAACGCGGCGGTCGCCAAGGCGATGGCCGTACCGTTGTTCTTCCCGGTGCTCGCGTAGACGAGGCCCATGTGGTCCTCGTAGGAGAGATGCGCCTTCCGGTTGGCCCAGGTGATGAACGCCAGGGTGGCGATGACGAACACGAGGTTCGGGACGATGAGCCAGAGCATGAGCTGCCACTTCTGTACGAGGACGCCTGCCTTCATGAAGAAGATGAGGAAGATGATCGCGTACATCGAGATGAGGGTGATCGACGGGAAGATCGGCGCGACCCTACGGAACTTCTTCTCGCCGAGCCATCTGATGAGACCGATGCGGGTCAGGTAGCCGAGGATCATTGGGAGGATAAGCACGGTCAGGATCGCGTTCATGAGCAGTCCCATCGGGATCGGCACGTCGAAGCTTCCGCCGAGCACACTCAGCCAGAAGGGGATCGCCGCGATCGCGGCGACGAAGCTCGTCGCCACGGCCACCGTCGCCAGCTCCAGGTTTCCCTTCGACAGTCCCGTGTAGCCGATGCTCATTGACGAACACGGCACCACCATCACGAGGAGGAACCCGAACCCGACCTCGGGATCGTTGAGGAAGATCTTCGAGAGGATGTAGCCGAGGATTGGCGCCCACACGAAGTTATAGCCGAGGGTCAGTCCGAGCCCTTTGAGGTTCTTGAACGCTTTGGCGAGAGCTTCGAGACGAATGTTGACCATCATCGGATAGATCATCAGAAAGACCACGACGGTGATCAGGGTTTTGAGTCCGGGTTGGTGAGCTTTCGTGAAGGGCTGGTCGAGGTAGCCGAGACCCCAACCAACGACGATCGCCGCAGTCGCGTACCAGAGCAGGTACCTCTTGAGGTGTTCCTGAAGCTTGTGAACCCCGCCGTGGAGAGCCGGATTGTGAGTGGGCATGGTCTCTTCTTCTTTCAGTGCTCGGCGGCCGCGGGGTGCACGACGTGGATCTCGCCGGTGATCTCACACGCTTTGATGAGCGTGTTGTAGAGCGTGCCGATCGAGCGCAGGTTCTCGTGGAGGGCATCGACGCGTTCGTCCGGCTCGTCGGTGACGACGGTGATCGCGTACTCGATCTTGCGGATGTGTGGCGGGTTCACCACCTTGACAACGGAGATGTCGAAGGTCATCTCCTCGTAGGTGAAGCCGGTCTTGTGTGAGAACCCAACTGCGTTCTTCAGAGCGCACTCGGCGAATGCCACTCCGAGGAGGTCACCTGGTCCGGGGAGCGTGTCGCTCGGTCCGGGTTTCCCATCGCCTTCGATGAGCGTGTCTCTGGTCGAAAGGACGGCTGTCCCTCCGGGCCGGCCGACCCCTTGGGCGTGAAAGGTGAGTTCTTTGGGAGGTGTCGTTGCTTGCATGGATGCTTCCTTTCGGACGGTGACTGGAGCCACCACGTGGCCGGCTTTGTTCAGACTTCGTAGCCCGAACACGACCGGCACATGAGCGTGTCGTTGGCCACCCTCAGGTATGGCTCTGCGACGAGTTCGCCACAGATCTCACAGGTGGTGAACGCCACATGCTCGTCGGTGTTGATCCTCGGCCCGGTGGAGACCGGCCCGATGGACATGATCTCGTCTCGGGATGCGTTCCACACGAGGTCAACGAGTTCCCACTGCTCGTCCTCCGGAATGTCAGTTGGTGGCACGCCGGCTCGTCGTTTTTTCATGAACGGGGAGGCTGCGATCAGCGGCTGGAGCTCAGGCCTATAGGAGACCCGCACAGCTCGTCCGGTAGCCGACTCGGTGACTGTGACGGCGAGTTTCCCTTCGTGGGTCCTCTCGATGTTGCCCTTTCCGAATGTGCAGCCTGTGGTGAACTGGATGCCATCGGCGAAACACATTGCTCCGTGCTTCTCGCCGATCTCGACTGCGGCATAGAGCTGTGTCGCTCCGGCTCGTGAGACTTCGAGGGCTTCGAGCGCAGCGAGGCCGATACGTACGCCTGCGGCGCTGGCCCAGCAGCGATGTCCATGAAACCCGAGCGCGTCGATGAGTACCTGACGATCGTCCATCCCGCTTCCTTTCAGACTGTGCTCGGTGCGACGGTGCGGATCGATCCGGTGACGTCACAGGCGAGTGCGATGGTGTTATAGATAGTTCCGAACTTCTCGATGTTGCGAAGCAGCAGCTGTACGCGCCTGTCGGATTCGTTGGTCACGATGGTGAGGGCGTACTGAACCGATGTCATCCGCGGCGGGGCGTCCTCACGGACTGCAGTGACCTCAATGCGAGCTTCCTCGTACTGGAAGGGCAGCATGTGGGAGAAGCGTTCAACATTCTTCAGGACGCACGCGGCGAACGAGGAGACGAGCAGCTCTGCCGGTCCGGGCACTTCCTCGTCCGTGCCGTCGGAACCGTCAAAGCGGATCAGCGCGTTCTTGGCGCTCAGCTGGCCGGCGCCGCCGGGATGGTTGGTACCGGACGCGTGATAGACGAGCCGTTCCTGCTTGGTCGTCACGATTTCGCCTCCACCGGGTAGAAGCGACGTCGCGTCCACAGGGCGACGTACACGAGACCGACGAGCACGGGGACCTCGATGAGGGGACCGACAACACCGGCCAGTGCCTCACCGGACGACACGCCGAAGATGCCGATGGCGACAGCGATCGCCAGTTCGAAGTTGTTGCCGGCGGCGGTGAACGAGAGGGCGACGTTCTTCGGATAGGAGAGGCGCAGGCGTAGACCCAGAGCGAACGATGTGCTCCACATGATGGCGAAGTAGGCGATCAGGGGAAGGGCGATACGGGCAACGTCGAGGGGCTGTGAGGTGATCGCCTCTCCTTGGAGGGCGAACAGCAGCACGATGGTGAACAGCAAGCCCCATAGGGCGACCGGGCTGATCTTCGGTAGGAAGGTGCCTTCGTACCACTCGATGCCTTTGGACCGCTCACCCCATAGGCGGGTCAGCCACCCTGCGACCAATGGGATACCGAGGAAGATGAGCACCGACTTGGCGATCGCCCACATCGAAATCGAGACCGTATGGGTCTCCAAACCGAGCCATCCCGGCAGGACGGTGAGATAGAAGTATCCGAGAATCGCGTAGGCAAAGATCTGAAACAGCGAATTGAGTGCGACGAGGACCGCTGCAGCCTCACGATGACCGCAGGCGAGGTCGTTCCAGATAAGCACCATCGCGATGCAGCGGGCCAAGCCGACAAGGATGAGGCCTGTGCGGTACGCGGGCAGGTCAGGGAGGAGCAGCCACGCGAGCGTGAACATGAGCGCAGGTCCAACGATCCAGTTGAGCACCAGAGAGCTGGCCATCAGTGTTCGGTCTGTGGTGACTTCGCCCATGCGGGAGTACCGCACCTTGGCGAGTACCGGGTACATCATCGCCAGCAGGCCGAGCGCAATCGGAAGCGAAACCGTGTCGATCTTGACTGCGTCAAGCCAATCGTTGAGGTTGGGGATGATCCGACCGAGGAGCAGACCGGCGACCATGGCAAGACCGATCCAGACCGGCAGGAATCGGTCGAGAAGTGACAGGCGCTCGACGACGGACTCTTCCATCGCCACGATTTCACTCTGGGGTGAAGGTGTCACGCTCGACTCTCCTCGAACGAGGCGAATAGCTGCATGAGCGATTCCGTCTGCGGGACCATCCCGTTGAAGATGAGCTGATCGTCGATGACCAGCGCGGGGATGCTCATGATCCGGTACTGCGCCATCACGGCGTAGTCATCGACGAACTCGACGGTGGCATCGCTTTCGAGTCGCTCGAGTGCATCGTGGACGCGGATGTTGAGTGCCCGACAGCTTGGGCAGCCTGAGCCGAGGATCTTCACTTCCATGGGTTTCCCTCCGTGGGTTGGTGCGCTTTCGCTCTGAGATTCACTGTGCATCTACATGGGTCGTTTCTTCACAGGATTGCGTTGAAGAGGTATCCGACCAAGAGGATTCCGCTGCCGACGACGGCAACGAATGTAGCCAGGAGCTTGGGCCTCAGGACCTTTCGGAGCAGCACCATTTCGGGCAGTGACAGAGCCACGATCGACATCATGAACGCCAGCACGGTGCCCATCGCGAGACCCTTCTCGGCGAGGACCTGGACGAGGGGGAGTGCCCCTGCGGCGTTCGAGTACAGCGGGATCCCGACAAGGACAGCGATGGGGACTGCCAGGGGATTGTCGGGTCCTGCCCATCGGGCGAACAGGTCTTGGGGTGCCCAGCCGTGAATGACCGCCCCAATGCCGATACCAACAAGCAAGTACGGCCAGATGGATCCGACGATGGAGCGAACCTCCGCCCTCCCGATGGCGAAGCGATCGACCCAGGTGAGTTTGGTGGTCGTATCGACGGGTTGGTTGCCCATGTGGATCTCATAGACGAAGGGTTCGACCCACTTCTCGAGCTTGAGTCTGCCAAGGATGTTGCCGGCGACGATGGCGATGAGGAGGCCGAAGCCGATGTAGAGCGCGGCGACCTTCCAGCCGAACAGGCCATACATCAGCACGACGGCAACCTCGTTCACCATGGGGCTGGCGATGAGGAAGCTCAGAGTGATACCGAGTGGCACACCGGCGGCGACGAAGCCGATGAACGCCGGTACCGCGCTGCACGAGCAGAACGGAGTGACGACACCCAGGCCTGCCGCGGCGATATTTCCGACCCCTTCTGCCCTGCCGCCGAGGAGGGCCCGAGTGCGCTCCAAGGTGGTGAAGCTGCGAAGGATCGCGACGAGGAAGATGATCCCGGAGAGCAGGAGCAGGATCTTTGTCGTGTCGTACGCGAAGAAGTGGACTGCCTGACCAAGCCTGCTCGCCGGATCGAGGCCCCCACCGGTGAACACCGCCCAGTCCCAGAATGGTTCGTTGAGCTGATACAGAGCGATCCATGCGATGGCGGCTACTGCGGCGCCACTCCAGAGTCGCTGTGGACTGATGCGCCGCTCGGAGAGGAGAGTGCTGCTCATTGACGTCTCCGTTTCATGACCATGCTGTGGCGGCATCCGGTCGGTAGAGCAGTACGGACCTTCTTCCACGCATCCGTTGCGACTGAGTAGTCGATCCACCGTCCGCGCTTGTCGCCAACGATCAACCCGGCCTCTTTGAGGACTTTGAGGTGATAGGAGAGAAGGTTGGGAGCGATCTCGACGACGTCTCCGATGTCACACGCACACTGAGGTTGGCCCGACAGGATGTCCAGGATCGAGAGGCGGATCGGATCGGACAGCGCGCCGAACAGGGCGGCAGACTGTTCAAAACGTGTTGTATCAAGTTTCTTTGTAATATGCATGAGGTCACTGTAACAAGCGGTGCAAATGAGACAAGTCGGACTAAGCCCCACCTCTGTGAAGGGAGAGCGTTCCCGTTGGAATCGACGATGGTGGGGTCGTCTCGTGGCGCGGTCGGCCCTCTGGTGACTCGTTTGCTCACCTGGGCCGATCGAAGCTGTGCTTCAACAGTTCGCTTCGAGGCATCCCTTGTGGGTGTCAGGCTCCACCTGGAGGGTGGTGTGGGCGATGTCGTAGTTGTCTTTGAGGAGATCTCGTGCCTGGTCGAGCACGGGGTGGGGGTCTGCTTCGTTGTTGATCATGAGGTGTGCTGAGGCAACGTTCATGTCTGAGGTGAGGGTCCATACGTGGATGTCGTGGACATCGACGACCTCGGGTATGGCGGCGAGGTGCGCCCGCATGTCGTTGACGCAGATGTCGGTGGGAGCAGCCTCGACGAGTACGCGGATCGCCTTGCGTCCAAGACGCCAGGCCCGGGGGATGATGAACAGGCCGATTGCTGCGCCGAACAGTGGGTCTGCGTATGCCCATCCGGTGAAACGTAGAATGAGCGCGGCGACGATGACCGGAGCCTGTCAACCTTTTTGAGACGGGTTGTTTGTTGATTCTTTGGGTCGGGGTGTCCTCCTTTGGTTTGTTGATCCACGCGGTCTGTGGGAGTGGTGGCGGTGTCGGCGCCTTGCGGACGAACCGTTCGGGATGTGTCTGGTAGGCGGCGTCGAGGACAGAGGCTCGTCGCTTCTGGATCGCTTCGGCTCGGCCGTAATGCACGTCGGCGGGGGTGTGGAACCCGATACCGGAATGACGATGTTCGTCGTTGTACCAGGCGAAGAAGCTTCTCGTGAAGGCCTGGGCGTCTTCGAACGATCCGAAACGTTTCGGGAAGTCGGGCCGATACTTCAGCGTCTTGAACTGGGATTCGCTGTAGGGGTTGTCGTTAGACACATGCGGACGGGAGTGGGACTTGGTGACACCGAGATCGGCGAGCAGGAGGGCGACCGGTTTGGACGCCATCGAGGCGCCCCGGTCGGCGTGGATCGTCAAGGAGCCTCGATCGACGCCTTGCTGGGCGACGGTGTCGGCCAACAGCCGTTCGGCGAGGTGGGCCCGCTCGGCTCGTGCGAGCATCCAGCCGGGCACATACCGACTGTAAATGTCGATGATCACATACAGGTAGTAGTAGGTCCATTTCACCGGTCCCAACAATTTCGTTATGTCCCAGGACCACACGACGTTCGGGCCGGCGGCTACCAACTCGGGTTTGGTGTGGGCGGGATGGGTCGCCTGGCGGCGACGCTCAGATACCTCACCGTTGGCTCGCAGGATCCGGTACATCGTCGCCGTCGATGCCAGATACACGCCCTCGTCTAACAGCTTGGCATATACGGTGGCGGGCGCCTCGTCGACATGTTCGGGTTCGTGCAGGACCCGCAGTATCTCTTTACGTTCAACATCGTCAAGGGATCGAGGCTGGCCCGCTGGGATCCGGTCGGGTCTCGCCGGCTCAGGGCTCTTGCGATGCCGGCGATAATGCGTAGAGCGGGGACGGCCCACCGCCACGCACGCCGCTGTGACACCCACCATCGGAGCCAACTCGAAGATGGCTTCGTCGATCACTTCGCCTCGCCGCCGGTCTTCGCGTTGGCGCTGTCGGTGGCGAGTTCGCCCAACAGCGCCGAGAGTTCCCCCTGCACCTCGATCACCCGACGAGCCGTCCCCAACTCTTCCTCGAGCCGCCCGACGCGACGCCGCAGCCGAACGTTCTCCCGCTCGATCGGATCGACCGGTTGACGTCCCGGTTTCGCAGCCAACGCCGCCAACGCGCCGCGGTCGCGTTGCTTACGCCACTCCGAAATCAGCGACGTATACAAACCCTCCCTGCGCAACAACGAACCCTTGCCGTCACGATCCAAACCCTCATACTCGGCGAGGACCTCCAACTTGTATCTCGCCGTATACGACCGGCGTTTCGCCCGCTCCGGGACCTCAGGATCAGGATCGCTCATCCTCCCCACAGGACCCAGCGACCGACCCTCTCCAGTAATAGACATCTAGCATCTCTCCTCTCGTCGCCCTCCCAAGACAGTAATTCACATCCACAACCTGTCTCGCCAAAGGTTGACACAGAGGGTCGCTTGCCTCGAGATCGACTGGGGATCGGAACCAGCCACTCAACCAAGAGGATCTGGTGCTTGGGTTCGCCACTCCCGGTCCAGAAGCGCTCG
>JAACED010000030.1 GCA_011682695.1 Gammaproteobacteria bacterium | reverse complement strand
GCTCCGATCGGAGGCGTTTGCGGCTTTTGGAATCGTGTACTTCGTGGTTGCATCCGAGGACCAACTCGCTCTGCACCACGTTGCCGGCCGTCGAGCGGCCTCGATGATCCACGCCGCACTGTCCGATATGGGATGGGTGTCCGTCCATGCGCAGGCCGTCGGGCAGTTGCTGGTGCTGACACTCCTTGCCGCCGCCGGACTTGCTCTCATCTGGGTGTGGAAACGTCCTGCATCGAAAGCGGAGCGCCGTGCTCGGTTGATCCTCACCGGACTCCTCATCATTCTCTACGTGTTTGCAGGAGGCGTCGACTTCCTGGGATCGATTCTCCCTGGCAGGTTGTGGCCGGCAATCGAAGAGAGCGGTGAGCGCCTTGCGATGACCCTGTCCCTGGCGTACGCAGCGGGCCTGGTATCGATCAGGCACGCTCGTCAATTGTGAGCAGATACGGTGGCGACGGATTGACGCACGTTGGCGGTCGCGTCGTTCTCTGGCGCTCCGGCCCGAGGCTCCAAGGCAAGGATCGACTCAGACCGTGTTCGGTGAGGAATCAGCCATAGCGCGCCAGCTCCTGGTGGTGTCCGCGACCGGGTGCAGGACCGATGTCGACGCCATGCGCTTCAACCCAGGCGTGGGCGGTGTGGTCCTTCGGATTCTGTGGAAGGCCGATCACCAGTTCGGCTTCTTCGCCCTGTTCTCGCATCAGCCGGTAGAGCACCATCGCCTTGATCAGGCACCGTGGCTGCCAGGGGCCGACGCGCAGACTGCGAGTAACTGCCGTACTCAGCTTGCGGGGAGCGTAGGTCGGATGGCTCCTGGCCGTGCTTCCGATCCGATAACTCTCCATGAGATCGGGAAGGGCACACCGTTTCGATGCGGTCGCGGACTGCACGGCCAACGCCCATATTCGAACGAACAGCCTCACCTTCTCTGCCACGGGCAACCTGGCAGAATCGTTCGATCTCACAACTCTCTCACCTTCTCGACGACTCGCTCCACAGTCGGTTGGAGATAGTCGACATCCAAAGGTCGCACGAGATCCCAGACGGGCACTCGATCCGCAAGGTCGGTGATGCGGTGAAAGACCCGCTCGCGCTCCTCATTGCCCGGCAGTCGAAAGGCAAGCGCCCAGAAATCGCTGATCGCTCGAGCGCCCTCGCGGCGTTCCAAGCGGATGCCCGAGGCATCGCTCTTGAGCAGCATGACCCCTTTGAGGGGTAACGGATCACAATTGCCACGAGATTCCTTGGAGAGGGCGAGGAACCTGCGTTCGTGATCCTCTCCCACATCGACGACGCTCGAAGTGGGGAATCGATCTGCGACATCATGGCGAACTCTGAGGAGCGCCGGCCCCGGGATCACTTCCGTATCACGGCCAACCTGCACGCAGGTGACATCCTCGGCCAGCACCCGGAAACCTGCGGTATGGAACGCCGCGGCGAGCGTTGTCTTGCCGAACTGGCTGGGGCCCCCAAACAGAACCGCCCCCCCATCCACTTCCACGGCGGAAGCGTGCAACGGCAGGTCACCCCGGCCAACCATCAGCAACAGCATCGGTGTAGTCCAGAGTCGAACCTCTCGTCTCAACGCGTCGGCATGTTCGGGAATGGCTATCGTTCTCTGCCGGGGATCGACCAGGAACCAGCCTGCGTCACTCGTCCACAGTCGATAGCGTCCCTTATCGTTCTGGTAGACCCGACCGTGGAACGCCTTGTCTGGCCGCTGTTTCCATTCCACAACAAGCCGTTCACCCGGTACCGGGCCCTCCTCGGAGTGGAACGTGACCTCCAGCGGCTCACCCACCCCGTCGCGAAGAAACCGGAAGGAGACATCGGAGTGAGCCTCATACCCGAAACACGTCCCGCGCAGAGAAACGGATGTTCGAGGGTCGGTCATCGCCACGGATCCAGGAATGCGGGGACACATGCGAGACGGTTGAGCGCTTTCCGTTCCTTCAAGGCGAGGTTCTCACTCTCGAGCTGGTGCGCCACGAGATCATGGTTGATCCCTTTCATCCGGACGTCGGTATCGAGAATCCATTTCCGCGGCCCAGGGTAGTTGGCCCTATGTGACGGTTTCAGTACCTCTCCCCGGCGGAGGCCTGCCGGCAAGCCCATGGCGACCTGCAACATCGCAATCGAGCCGTCGATTCCCGGCGACGCAACCACCGCTCCCACCGGGACCTATGAACGATGCGGAGCAGCAATTCATACGCCTCGCCGGCGGGTCAGGCTGAACACTCTGCGTGGCACGATGGTGACCCTTGACACACCCTCAGTGGTAATGATAGCCTGCCGAGGTAGAGGGAAGCTATGTGGACTATGGGAGGCTACAGGGTGAAGTACGAGACCCCTCAGATCAAGGACTTCGGCTCGATCGTGGAGCACACGTTCCAGCTGTTCGTGTGCGACCCCAATCACTCGGACCTAGTCGACGGTTGTCACCACTCCTAGGAAACGGAATAGAAGCCTTTCCCTCAGGAGAAGGTATTGACATGCTTCGAACCTCGACTCCAGTGGTCGAGGTTCGATCTATATGGCGTAACTTCAAGTCCAGGACCATTCTCCGTGACGTCAGCTTCGAGACGGCACCTGGAGAGATCCATGCCCTGATCGGGCCCAACGGCGTTGGCAAGACCACGCTGCTGCGAACGATCGCAGGTCTGATCGAGCCAAGCAGAGGAACGGTGAGGATTCTCGGTGGAAGCCCACGTTCCGCCTGGGTACGCGAGCGCATCGGGTGGGTACCCTCCGGAGACAGGTCACTCTATCTCCGCATCTCCGGCTACGAGAACCTCGTATTCTTCGCTCGTCTGCACGGTATGAGCCGGCGCAACGCCGTTCGGCGCGCCCGCGAGCTCATGCAGGAGGTTGGGCTTGCCGATGCCATGCATATTCGTGCAGGCCTGTACTCGCATGGCATGCAGAAACGTGTCGCCATTGCCAGAGCTCTTCTCACGAATCCTCAACTCCTCCTGTTCGATGAAGCGACCCACGAACTCGATCCGAGTGGTGCCGCGAAGATCCACCGTGTGGCGAAGAACGCTGCCAGGCAAGGAGCCGGCGTCATCTGGGCAACACATCGCCTCGACGAGCTTGCCGGTCTCGCCGACACGGTGACCGTGCTCAGCACCACTGGAGTGCGCTTCCAGGGACCCGTCGATCAGTTGGTGGCGATGGCGAACGAACGCTCATACGTCATCCGTCTCGGCGAACATACCTCTTCTGCAGATGATCTCGAGCATGCGATCGCTTCATTTGGGACACTCGTCCTTGTCGAAGAGGTCGCAAGAGAGGAGTATCTCCTTCGACTCAGGAACGGAACGGTACTGGGTGACGCCATCGCCTCGCTGACATCCGCCGGGCTCCCCGTGTTGGCCTGTCGGGAGGCCCGGCCAGAGATCGAAGAGGCATTCCTCACACTCACCGGCGAGAGTACCGATGACCTCTCCTAGCACCGGCACTGCGATGGGAGCCAGATTCCTCCTTGAAGTGAGAAAACTCCCTGCGTTCATACGGCGAGATTTCCTCACCGCGTGGAGCTACCGGATGGCATTCTTTGGTGACGCAGTGGGGCTCGCGGTGCAGATCGTGATGTTCTACTTCATCGGGTTGATGGTCGATCCGAGCAAGATTCCCGAGTACGGCGGCCAGCGGGCAAGCTACCTGGCCTTCGTGACCATCGGTATCGCGCTGGGCGCGTTTCTCTCGCTTGGCCTCAATCGGGTTGCTACGGCGATGCGCTCCGAGCAGCTGATGGGCACCCTCGATTCACTGTTCATGACCCCGACGCATCCGATGACCCTCCAACTCGGGCTCGCCGTCTACGACCTCGTGTACGTCCCGATACGTACTGCCCTGTTCATCGGTATCGTGTCGATCTTGTTCAATATCGGAATCGCACCATCGGGCATCTTGCCTTCGCTGGCCATCCTGCTGTTGTTCATTCCGTTCGTATGGGGGCTCGGAATGGTGAGTGCCGCAGGCGTAATGACGTTCCGAAGAGGAACGACGATTCTCAACCTTGGCGCTCTTGCGTTGAACTTCTCTTCGGGTGCGTACTTCCCCGTCGATCTGCTCCCTGGCTGGATGCAAGACCTTGCTCGGGCGAATCCGATTGCTCTCGCGTTCGACGGTACGAGGCAGGCGCTGCTCGGCGGTGCCGGATGGAAGGCGGTCACCCCTCATATCGGGATCTTCATCGGAGCCGCGGCGCTTTCCTTGACCATTGGGGCCATCGCACTGAATCTGTCTCTGCGACGTGAGCGCAGGCGCGGTACCTTTGGGCAGTACTGATGATCTTCGGGAGGAGACTTGATGATTCCTGAAACGGCAATTGTGCGACAATCCCCGCATGCTGCATATCGCGATACCCAGGAGGGAGGGGTCCTCCTCAACCTGGAGACCGGTAGCTACCACGGGTTCAATACGATAGGAGCGCTGATCTGGTCACTCATCGATGGTAAGACGGTGCGTGAACTCACCGACGCAACGCGCGCCGCCGTGAGCGACGCTCCTGCCAACCTCGGAGATGACGTTTCTTCGTTCCTGGAGGGTTTGGCGACACGAGATCTCATCGAGATCGACACCGCAGACGAATAGCCACGTACCCCGCATATGGCTCGCCCCCACCCTGCTCTCATCGAACTCGCGGCCGGACGGCCGCTGCCGGTTGTCGAAGACCCGGATCGCCTTCTCGATTCGGCGGTGGAGCACCGCACGACCGGGCTGCTCTGGACTCGGGTCGAAGCAGGAGAGCTGAAGGGCAGCGAGCAGTGGGAAAGGACTCTGGCAATGCTGTCCCTGCGAGACGAAGCTCGCCACCGGCGTCTTTGGGAGAGCCTCGAGAATGTGGCTGACAAGCTCGCCGGGGCCGGTATCCAGATCGCGGCGTTCAAAGGGGTCACTGCCGAAGCCCGCTGGTACGGCCGAATCGGTGAGCGACCCTGCTACGACGTCGATATCCTCGTCGATCCCGCAGCGGCCGACCGGGCAGATGACGTTGTAGCCTGCCTCGACCCGGACCACTCGCTCGTCGGACATCTCCAGGAACTGTTTCATCGCGGCCTGGTTCAGGCAGTTGAACTCGAGGTGGATAACGTCAACATCGACCTCCATTTCGATCTCTTCAAGCTCGGCATTCCGTCCCGCGCCAACAGGCTGGTGTGGGAGCGGACACAGCAACTCGTCACTCCCTCTGGCGGATCCATCAGAGTGCTCGACGCCGAGACCGCTCTCGTTCATCGACTCATCAGCATCAACAAAGACCGCTTTCGCTACCTCCTTGCATACGCGGAAATCGCTCGGATCCTTTCTTCCGCACCTGACTTGCGTGTGGTTCAAGATCTGGCCCGGGTCGAAGGCCACGAGGTCATCGTCAACAAGTCGCTCACGGCTGTGCTCTCGACGCTGAGATTGCCCACTGAAGACATCCCCCAACCGCAAGGATGGCGATCGCGGGCCTGGGATTATCTGTGGCGCTCGAAGACGCGCCTTCTTGGCGAGACAAGCACTGTGAAGTATGCGCGGCGTGGCTACCTGCTGATGCCGGCTCTCGCCAGGAACCGAACAGGTGACACACTCCGTTGGATGACCGCAAGGATGTTCCCGCCCAGGGCCTATCTCGACTACCACCACCCGGACGCCAGGGGTCCTTACGCAGTACGAATCGTCACCTCCCGTGTGCATCAACTCGTACGAAACCGGCAAGCCCGATCAGAGATCATGCACCGAAAGCCGCCGGCCACGACGATTCCATCTGATGTCGAGACGCGCCCCCGGAGACACCGCCACACATGAGCGCCGGGGCGGATGATCCTGCGCAGAACAACGACCACCCGATGAATGGAGACGTCAGCATCTCTCACGTTCTCGTGACGCTGGAGCGGGATGGTCCCACCGAAACGTCACGAGAACGACTTCAGAGCGATCGTTCCCGCACCACTGTCGCCACGTCGATGCGCTGGACCGCCCGGAGCACCGGACGTTGCGACAGCAACGCCGCCATCAAGATCACGAGCACCGTGAACACATAGGTCGTCGGGCGGATATACAGGTCCCACTTGAACATGTCGCTCGAGTACATGGCCACTCCGTAGTAGGCGAACGCGTACCCGAAGATCAGCCCCGGGATCACCCCGATGAGGGTGAGCAGGACGTTCTCGGCGGTCAGCAGCCGCGAGATGGTCCGGCGAGCCACCCCTCCGGCACGCATCATCGCCACTTCAGATGCGCGTTCCGCGACGTTCGCGGAGATCGTGTTGTAGATCAGGGCGAACGCCATGACCCCTCCGAGAGCGAGCATGATGCCGACGAACGCGTAGAACAGTCCCATGAATTGGTCCACCATCGACTTGAGCGCCTGCGAATCGATGAACGCCGCCACCGAAGGAAGCTCACTCAGCTGATCTCGCATCGCTTCCCTGTCGACACCCGGATCGAATGTCAGGTATAGCGTGTTGGCGACGTCGCTGGTCCCGGCGAGTTCGGCCAGGCGGGGTTCGGCGATGTACGCGTAGGTTCCGAGCGGCTCGCGTACGAAGCCGGCGACCGTTTCCGTCACGTTGATCCCGAGGTCGGGAACCTCGACCGTCACCTCGTCTCCAACGTGCAAGTCCAGCTGGCTCTTCAGTGACGAACCGAGGAAGACGCCGTCCGAAGGCAGATCGACGTCCTTTCCACCGACAACGAAACCGTGGAGTTTCGTCGTCGGATCGAACGCCAGCAGCTCCGTGTGATACTGCTCGGAGGCGGTGCGGATCGTGGCAGACACGTCTGCAACCGGCTCTGCGTGCGCCACGCCGTCGACGGCCTTCACTCTGGCAAGGACATCCGGAGTGACAGGAGTCGTCAGATAGAGCTGCGCGTCTTGACGGTTGACCTGGTTGAACTGACGATCGAGCATGACCTGGGTCGAGTCGATCATGCCCCAGAACGTCAGGATGAGGGTGACGGCAAGCACGACGCCCACGACCGTCGATATCGTCCGGTTGCGATTCCGACCGATCCCGCGCAGCACCACCTTCCAGCGTGCCGGGAGCCGCCGCAACGGCGGGACCAGACGTTCGATCCACGTCGCTCCCCCCTTCCCAGCAGGGATCAGACCACGCATGGCCTGCGCAGGAGCGATCTTGGCGGCACGCATCGCCGGGGCAAGCGCAGACAGCGCCCCGACAACCAGCGCGAAGATGACCCCGATCGCCACCGTCGACGCACGCACGGTTGCCACCATGATGGGTATCGAGATGGCGGCCGTATACAGCTTGGTGATCTCGCGCCCCAGCAGCCCTCCGAGGGGCGCTCCGATGGCTGCTCCAATCGCTCCGGCGAGCAGGCCGAAACGCAGGTAGTGGCCGAAGATGGTCCGCTTGTGAAATCCATTCGCCACCAACAGGCCGATCTGTCCGCGTTGCGACAGAACGAGTCGGGTCAGCAACACGTACGTTGCCATCCCGGCAGCCGCCAGGAACAGCAGCGGGAACATCAGCGACATCTCCTGGAACCCGGACAGGTCCTCGCTCAGCGCCGCGTTGGAGGGAAGATCGGCCAGCGGTGTTGCGTCGGCTGCACCGTGGGCAAGCGCTACGTCCTTCAGCGCCTGGTCGACTGTGGCCGTGTCGGCCCCCGACACGTAGGTGACCAGCACCTCTCGACGGACCATGGCCGAAGGAATCCCGGCGAAGACATCCTGGTCCACGAACAGTATTCCGAAGTCATCGAATGACGGGAAGATCTGCTGGCGGCTGGGGGCCGGCCACAGATACTCGGCAGACGCTGCCACACCTGCGACCCGGGCGTTCACCCAACCCTGTGGGCCGAGTACTTCGATCACACTGCCGGGTTTGAGCTTGAAGTGGGTGGCCATGTGCTGTTCCAGCAGGACGGAATCGGTCCCACTCAGGTACGTGCCGGAAAGCAATGTGACCTGGTCGATGGACGGCTGGGCGTCGCCAGGAAGGCCGACGAGTCGGCCGAGCATCTTGTGGTGACCGTCGATCCTGACCGGAACCTCCGCAACGGATCGTGTGGACACGTCCTCGACGCCATCGACCTCTCGCGCTGCGGCAACGATGGCCTCCGTGTCGCCTCCGGAGATGGTCATGTCGGCCGTGTTGAGGGTTACGAACATCTGGTCGTACGATGCGGTGAGGTTCAGGTACGCGTCGTACGAACCCCCGAAGAGCGCAATCCCCAGCACGATCGTGACGATCACCGCGATGAACTGGCTTCGTCTTGCCCTCAGGTCTCGCCGCAGCTTGCGGTCGAGAATGCTCACCACTCCACCTCCTCGGGCTGCAGCGGCCTTGCGTTGATCTCGATCGAAGCCACGTCGCCGGAGCGAAGTCGGATGATCCGATCACCCATCCCACCAATGGCGGCGTTGTGCGTGACAAGGAGAACGGTCCGATGGTCATCGTCACTGACCGCCCGAAGCTGTCCGAGGACCTGGCGGCCCGTCTCGAGGTCCAGAGAACCGGTCGGCTCGTCCACCAGCAGGATCGGCGGCTGCTTGACGAGTGCGCGTGCGATGGCGACACGCTGCTGTTCACCGCCCGAGAGCATGCCGGGGAAGTGATCGGCGCGATCGCCGAGATTGACGGCCTCGAGCGCGGCCATGCTGTCGTCGTGGTTCCTCCCGACGAGTTCGGCCATGAGCTGCACATTCTCCAAGGCGGTGAGCGTCGGGATGAGGTTGAAGAACTGGAACACGAATCCGACATGGGAACGTCGGAAATCGGTACGTTCCTCCTCATCCATCGCAATGAGGTCGATGCCATCGACGGTCAGTGAACCGGACGTTGCCTGCTCGATGCCTCCGATCAGGTTGAGCAGGGTGGTCTTGCCCGATCCGCTGGGCCCGAGGACGACGGCGAACTCGCCCTGCCGGAAATCGAGGTCGATGTTCTTGAGCGCGTGGACTGCCGTTGGCCCCTCGCCGAAGGTCTTCGTCACGCTCTTCAGGTGGATGACGTTCACTGGGTTCCTTTCGCCAAAGCATCGATGAGTGCATCGATCGCACCCGCTGTTTTCTCTGCGTCGAAGTTCAGTTCGACGAGTCGGTAGAGGAAGAGCCCGTCGACGAGCGCCCCGAGGACCACGGCAAGGCCGTTCGCATCGAAGTACGGAGAAATCTCTCCTCGTTCCTGGCCGGCAGTGATAGTCGCGGCGAACAGATCGAAGTACCCGCTCCACACGCCTCTGATCCACGCGCCGACACGTTCGTCCCGTACCGCCTGGTGGGCCGCTTCCATCGAAATCACCATCAGCGGAGACCGCACATCCATCGAGCGAAGCCACGCAAACGCATCTTTGAGGACTTCGGCGATGCTCCCCGCCTCCTCCATCATCGTCATAGGCCCTGACATCTCGGCTTCGAATGCCACGGAGGCCGCTTCGAGGAGCAGGTCGTCTTTGGTGCCGAAGTAGTAGTGAATCAGCGCGTTGTTGACGCCGGCCCGTTTCGAGATCAACCGCGTGGTGACGTTGGTCCATCCAACCTCGACGATCAGCTCTCCCGCCGCTTGCAGGATTCGATCCTTGCGAGACGTATCTTGGTCATCTGGTTTAACCATCTGACCAATAGCCTAGCAACGTACCCGATCCCGTCCAAAGACGCTTTCTCGTCAATGCTGGCGTCGAATAGCGACGCCAGCATTGACGAGAAACCTTCCGTGTACCATCGCCGGACTCGGAAGGAGATCTCTGGAAACCCGCGCCGTCCTCATCAAGGGAGCAAGGGACATCGCACCCATCTTGGTTGGTGTGATCCCGTTCGGCCTGATCGTCGGTGTCACCGCCGTCGCGATCGGGCTCACGGCCGTCCAGGCGGTCGGCCTGTCGGTGATCGTGTTCGCGGGAGCGGCTCAACTCGCGATGATCGAACTGCTCAAGACCGGCTCCCCGACGCTCGTTGTGATCGCCACCGCGCTGATCATCAACGCTCGCTTCGTCATGTACAGCGCTTCCCTGGAACCGTACTTTCGGGATTTCTCCGGTCCTCGCAGGGTGGTCGGCGCCTATCTGCTCACCGACCAGGCCTTCGCGTTCTCGATCAACCGCTACATGGACATCGAGGAGTCGCCCTCTTCGAGATTCGCCTACTTCCTCGGGGCGGCCTCGACCTTGTGGATCACATGGCAGCTTTCGACACTGGCCGGCGCGTTGCTCGGTGCCGGAGTACCGGCTGCCTGGTCGCTCGATTTCACCATTCCCCTGGTGTTTGTGGCACTCCTGGTCCCGGCGGTGCGTGATCGAGCAGACCTGATTGCTGCCCTCACCGCAGCAGCCCTGGCGATCGCCGCGGCGGGCCTGCCGTTCAATCTCGGCCTGCTCGTCGCAGCTGTCGGCGGAATCGCAGCGGGTGTGATCGCCGAACGGAGGATCGGATGAGGAGCGGACTCGACATCTGGGTCATCATCCTGGCGGTCGGAGTCGGGACATTCTTGCTCCGCATTTCATTGATCGCCATGCTCGGACGTGCGCGAAGCGTTCCGCCGGCACTGCAACGTGCCCTCCGGTTCATTCCGCCGGCCGTGTTGGCGGCGATTGCCACACCTTCTCTCGTTCAAGTCGATGGCGTTCTCACCGCGGGACCCAGGCTCCTGGCCGGGCTGGTCGCGATCCTTGTCGCATGGAAGACCAAGAATGTGCTTGCCACGATCATCGTCGGGTTGGTGACACTCTGGGTGATCCAGGCCCTCTGAGTTCGACAGCGCTCACGGGCACCGCGAGGATCAGGGTCATCGCCCATTGAAAGCTCGACCGTCGGCGACGATGCTGTGAATATGCAGACGCAGCCCACGCTCCCCCGCCTGCGCACCAAGCTGGCCTTCTGGCTCCTGCTCGGCATGTTGTCCACCGCGCTCGCCGAAGTCACCGTCGCCTCCCAGGTGGCACCGTTCTTCACCGTCGCAGGCCTGCTGATCGCGTTTCCGGTGTATTCACTGCACATTCTGGTGCTCGGACACCTCGTGGCGGTCCGCAACAAGCCGACCGTTTCGCTCGTGTGGACGGCAGGGATCCTGTTCGGTTTCTACGAGTTCCTGATCACCAAGGTGCTGTGGAACCCGCCGTGGACCACCGATCCATTTCGGATCGCCGGCGTCGCCATCCCCGAACTCCTGGTGATCGGACTCTTCTATCACGCGTTCATGGCGTTCCTCATGCCCTTGTGGATCGGGGAGCGGTCGCTCACCAACTCTCGGTCGATCCCGCTCCCCAAGCGGCTTGCCAGGATCTTCAGCGGCAAAGGTCGCTGGGTGGCGCCGGCGCTCTTTGGTCTCGTCGCAGGGGCAACGGCGCAAGAACGCGTCGGACTTTCGATCGCCAGTTTCGCGCTCGCGGCCGCAGGTGTCCTCTGGTGGCGCCGGCGTGGACACACCCGGTGGGCCCTCATTGAGCTGCTCCCCGATCGGCGAGAATTCCGGTGGCTGGCCGGTGTCCTCGGTATCTGCTATCTGATGGCAACGGTTGCGATCCGTCCGGAGAAACTCCCTGGACTGCTCGGATGGTTCAGCATGCTCGTTCTGTACGCGGCGGTGATCTTCCTGTTCATCCGGCTCGAGCGTCGCCAACGCGAGGACCCTGACCTGCCACGAACGGCGCAGAAGCTCGACGTGCAGATACGCCCCGCGATCGTCGCGACATTGGTCGGTCTCGTGGCCGGTGTCGCGCTTCCTCCAACCCTTGGAAGGCTGCTGATGATCGTGATCATCTGGGGAGGCGGCGCAGTTCTCGGACTCGTCATGCTTTGGGGAGCCGCCAGGTCCGCACGCAGGCCCGTACCTGAACGGACGTAACGGCAACGGTCTTCACGTTGGCGACGCGAGCGCGGCAACGCGCGGTCTCACACGATGTCGTATTGCAGGGATGCAGCGAGATGCTCGAGGTGGAATGCGGCAATGGCACTGGACGGGCGTCCGACCCACACGTGGACCGGCATCCCTAGCCAGAGCCGGTCCTCGAGCCAGTCGATGTCTTGCATCGGTGCTCGCACGCACCCGTTGGAAGCGGGCTGCGGACGCGCAACCTTGCTGCCGTGGATGGCATAGCCGCCGATGAAGTACCAAGGCCGGTAGATCGGACCGTACGAGCCGTGTCGCCAACCTGCCACATGCCGGATCAGGGTGTAGTCACCGACCGGGGTGTGAGCGCCACCCGTGCGGCGCCCAAGTCGTTCGTAGGTGTCTCCCCTGCCGGACACGATCGGGAAGACGGCCGTGACATCGCCGCCTTCGACGAGATACATGACCTGTCGATACAAGTCGACTTCGATGCGATTCGGCTCGTCGGGTCGTTCGGGGATGTCGTAACCGACCGCGGCCAGTGCCCGCACGTTCTCCCAATCCTCGTGGGTCCATTCGGTCGTGCGGTCGGCGCTCACCACTTTGTGAAAGGCCATGATGGCGTCCGCAGTTGCTTTGCCGTGGCTGCCATCGATCTGGCCTCGGTACAAACCCAGCTGTTGAAGCATCTGCTGGACCCGTACCGTCTCGGTACGTGAAGGTGATTCGGTTGCGGCAAGGGCTGTCGGGACAGACGAGATCGCTACGGTCAGGGCGATCCCGACCACTGCCGCCGCGCGCACGAGAGCGTGGATGTACGTGACTGAACGTTTCATGGATATCTCCGAGAGTGTGATGGGCCGTACACCGGGATCCTGATCCGGGACCGCTGCGGTGTGGCGCAGAGGGGTACCTTACGCCGTCGCAGGAATTGTGCGACATCCGCGAGGCGTCCGCCTCCGCAGATTTGGCTGTCGTCGGGAACCGTGCAGTCATCCGTAACGTCCCATCACCAGCAACCCTCGAGGAGACCCCATGAAGATCACTGGCCTGGTTCTGCTTCTTGGGCTCGTTGGTGCAGCGTGCTCGATCCAGGGCACGGTGCCGCACACCCCGGACGGTGCGGCTGTTTCCGATCCCCTGCTACTCGCGAGCGGGCCGACACGCGATGACGACGCAACCGTGTACCTGGCCGAAACGCTTGCCGAGTCGTATCCGCCACAGCCTGGCGGGGCCCATCTGATTGTGCAGGGTCTCGACCTGTCACACGTCGATGGGCTCTCGACCGTTCGAGGAATCACGTGGTCCGATGAACAAGTGCAGTTGCTCGGTACGATTCAGGACGGCGTCCTGCACATCGCCGGCTGAGACGGCGACGACCGGTACCGAGCTCCCCGATCATGGGCTGGTGGCCCTCAGGCCCTGCCGAGATCGTTCATGAAGTCGTCGGCCGGCACGAACATCGTTGCATAGTGGTGCACCCATTTGATCGTTCCGTCCTGTCCGATGAGCGCAAAGCTGTGCGACGGCCGGTCTGCGTGGCCGTAGACACCCATCATCCCGTATGCCGATGACGTCTTGCGGCTGCTGTCGATCAGGATCGGCGTCGTGATTCCGAAGCGGGCTGCCTCGACGCTGACCTGATCGGCGGGGTCCACCATGATCGGCACGAACGTGATCCCGGCTGCGGCCAACTCATCTGCTATCTCGGGGATCTGAGCGAAGCAGCCGTCGCACCCGACGCCCATGGAGAAGTAGAGCAGCACATCGCCACCCTGGGCCTTGAGATCCTCCAGCGACACCATCGTCCCGTCGGTCGCCGGAAGTGAGAAATCGGGTGCCGCCGACGACACGACGGCCTCGTTCGGACCTGAAGACAGGACCCCGAAGAGAACGAGCCCGACGATCCCGATGATGGGGATGGCAAACCCGATCCACTTCCCGATCGATGACCGACGCTTCGGCCGTGGACGTTTCCGCGCTTGTACTGCTGCTCTACTCATGACAACTCCTGGCTCCGTCGGAATCCGCGTGTACATGCTCCAACTCGGTGATCTCTTCGATTTCGGGGGATCGACGCCGCCCCGAGATCGCTATCGCGACGCCTGCAACCCCGAGCAGGAACAGGCCGGCGGCCCAGTCGGGAACGACCGACAGAACGTCGACGACAGGGCCGAGACGATCTTCGATCCACGTGCCGATCCCCGCCTGGAACGCAGGGGCGACTGTCGCTCCCGTCACCCCGACGATGATCAGCACGATCCCCATCACTCCCATCACGACACTCGTAATCAGGTTGAGCGTGTTCGTGACGAACGTCTTGCCGGCCACGCTCCACGTGATCGGCCTGCCTCGCATGAAGTTCCGTTCACCGATGCGCCAGCGGTCCCATGCGACGGTCATGATGAGCAGCGGGAACACCATCCCGAAGACGTAGGCGAGGCCGATCCCGACTCCTTGCCACATGGAAGGGGCGACAGCCGAGAGTGTGACCACGCCCACCAGGACCGGAGCACAGCATGAACTCGCCGCTCCCGAGAACACGCCGAGGGCGAACACTCCGGCCGAGTCGGTTCGCTGAATGTCGGGAGATCCCTTGAGCATCGGCAATGCCCAGCTGCGCCCGACGGCGGCGGCGCCCGCAAGCCCGAGAAGGATCAAACCGGCACCGACGTAGACGGCGCCGTGATAGCGAAGGAGCGAACGGGTCAAGAATCCCACACCGAGAGTCACCGGGACCAGCACGACCGCGAGACCCAGAGCGAAGATGAACGTCAGAGGGAGGAGCCGCCATCGCCCGTTTCTCACCGCCGCCGACAGGTATGCCGGGAACATGAACACGATGCAGCAGGGAGCAAACAGCGCTACAGCGCCGGCAAAGAACGCCGCGATGAGCGAACCTCCCAGGAACACGCCTTCCATCAGCGGCTCCCCTCGGCTCGTGACGCCAACGCCCCGCGCAGCTTGCGCTCCGAGATCCTCCCATACCCGAAAAGCTCACCGTCGATCAGCAGCAGTGGAGGGTACGGGGTCCTCCACCGCCGCTGAGCGGCCGCACCAGCAGGTGATGCGAGATCGACCTCGGATACGTCGAGAGGGATATCGGCGGCAACCCGCTCGAGAACTTCGCGGGCGTGACCGCAGTAGTGACAGCCGGGACTCGTCACGAGGGTGACGGGATGTCTCAACCCGTCACCTCGAGCGTCCCGATCATTCCTGCCTCGGCGTGACCTGGGACGGAACACAGAATCTCGTACTCTCCCCCGGGCAGGTTGGTCAACCCGATCGTTGACAGCCGGCCGGGTCCGACGACCACCCGCACACCGAGCGCTGGGATCGTGAGGTCGTGAAGCAACGCCCCCTCGTTGACGAGGGTGAGGTTCACTGCTTCTCCGGAGCGCACCGTGATGGCCGGCGGATCGAACCGAAACTCGGAAGCCACGACTGCCACCTCTGTGGCACCGAGAATCGCTCCGGCTCCGCTCGAGTCCTCACCGTCGTGCATTCGATGCTCGCCCATTTCGTTCCACCAGCCGGACGAAGTGTCGCCGTGCATCCACGTACCCGACCACGAGGACGGAACCGCGAAAGACACAGCCGATCCGACGAGCGCCACGGCAATCAGGACAAGTCCGACGATCCAAAGGCGCTTCATCGCTCAGCCCCGCGACAGCTCGTCGCGGCGAACACTGAATTCATCGCGATCGATCTCGCCGCGTGCGTACCTCTCCTCGAGGATGCCGAGTGCTCTGTTTCCCTGACGCGTTCCACTCCCGAAAGATCCGGAACGCACCGCCCAAACGATCAACAAGACGACACCGCCCCAGAAGAGCAGCATCCACAGCGGCCCCAACCAGCCGCCCCATCCCCACATCATGAAATCTCCTTTTATCGTTTGAGGAAGAGGATGGCGCAGCAAGATCAAGCCGAGATGAGCCAGAACGTGAAGCTTCGATGAAGGCCTATACGGCCGGGAGACTGATCTCGAATGTCGACCCGGATCCCGGCCCCTGCGACAGGGCGATGACGTCGCCGCCATGCAGCCGCGCCAGGCGACGGGCGATCGTGAGTCCGATACCGGTGCCACCACGTCGTGAGGCGTCACCCCGGTAGAAGCGTTCGAAAACGGTTTCGAGGTGTTCGGGGTCGATGCCGACGCCGGTGTCTCCGACCGTGACAACGACTTCCCCGGATTCTGTTCGGCCCGCGATCTCGACGCGTCCACCGGCAGGGGTGTACGACAGGGCGTTCCCGATGATGTTGGTGAAGACCTGAGCGATACGATCTCGGTCGGCTCTCGTCGGCAGTGGGGACATACTGTGAACAACGAGTTCGACGTTGTTGCTCTCGAACTGGGGCCGGAGCCGTGCAGCGACCTGGCCGGCCACCTCACCGAGGTCAAGCCAATCGGCTTCGAGCTCGATACGTCCTTCCTCGGCCCTCGACAGCGCACTCAGATCTCGGGCCAGTCGCTTCAGTCTGGATGCTTCATGACCGGCGGCGGCAAAGATCTCGTCGCTTGGAGTGAAGACACCATCGAGCAGCCCCTCCATGTAGCCCTCGATGGTGGCAAGCGGCGTTCGCAGCTCGTGAGCGACCTCGGAGATCAGTTGAAGGCGGCGCTGCTCCACCATGTCGAGCGCCTCGGCGAGAGCGTTCACGTCGGCGGCAAGGGCAGCGAGCTCTGCTTCGTCCGGCAACGGAACTCGCTCCTGGTACGCGCCGGAGGCAAGGCGTCGCGCTGCTCGGCGCACGGCTTCAACCGGACGCAAGATCCGCCCAGATGCATACGCGCTCACCACGAGCGCCGTCGCGGCGCTCGCCCCGAGCGAGACCGCCAGCGCCCTTCCGAATGATGCGTTGAAACTGGTCTCGAGTTGCTCGACCATCGAATTGGACATCGTTCCAAACGTTCGTGTCATCGCAGCGAGGTGCGCAGCAAAGAACTGCGGCGCGAGGACCTGCATCGTCACGAGCATCGTGATGGCGCCAACCACGACGATGGTCAGATAGGAGAACAAGAGGCGAACCCGGAGGGTCTTGAACGGCATCTTCATCTGGCTTCCGCCACGAACTTGTAGCCGACCCCGCGCACCGTGGCGATGAATCGCGGGTCGGCTGCCTGGTCACCGAGTTTTCGGCGAAGGCTGGAGATGTGCACATCGACAACTCGCTCCGCGCCGAAGTAATCCCATCCCCAAACCCGCTCGAGTAGCTGCTCACGTGTAAACACCCTGCCCGGCGCCGACGAGAGTGCTGCAAGCAGGTCGAACTCGAGGGCGCTCAACTCGATGTGTTCGCCATCCCTCAGGACCTCCCTGCGAGCAGGATCGATCGTCACCCCCACGAAATGCACTGCATCGTCTTCTTGAAACGACGGCATCTTCCATCTCCGGAGAACCGCTCGAATCCGGGCCGTGAGCTCGCGTGGGCTGAATGGTTTCGTCACATAGTCGTCCGCTCCAACGGTGAGCCCGACCACACGATCCACCTCCTCCACGCGGGCGGTCAACATGATCACGGGAACGTCCGACTGTGCCCGGATCTCCCGAAGTACTTCGAAGCCGTCCGATCCGGGCATGACCACATCGAGAAGCACCAGATCCGGCTGCTTCTGTCTGAACAGTCGGATTGCTTCGTCGCTGTTGGCTGCCTCGAACACCTCGAAACCGTCCGAAGCAAGATACGACGCGACCATTCTTCGAAGTCCAGCCTCGTCGTCGACCACGAGGATCAAACGCTTGTCCATGTCCCCGATGGTATCCGGCCCACGATCGAACCCGGGCGATAATGACACCGAGGGCCGTGTGTGCGGACCCGTCCGCCTCTGAAGTGCATGCGTGGTCGTTGGAGACGGACCCTCCGGCCAGAGGTGCGGCGTATGTCCGGAGTTGGCGCCGCTCACCCGGTCGCGATGCAGATCACAAGCGGTAACCGGCCACGGTCCGGCTACCTCGTGTCGGGGTCGATGCCTCGATCGGCGAGGATCGCTTTGATGCGCGCGATTCGGGCCCTGGTCCGACCGGCGTTCTGGACGGGTCCCATACCCGGGTCGACCTGTCCGGTGCCCGCACGATCCGTACCGCCAACCGCGCTCATTTCTGGAGAAAGGCCGGCCTCCGAACCGTGGTGCGCCGTCGCGTTGATCCTCTGGGCAGTGATGCTCTCCAGGCGTGCTCGCAAAGAGACGAATTCGGCGAGGAGCTCCTCGCTGCTGCGGTCCATATCCTGATCCTGAGCGAACCAGCCTGCCTGCTCCCGCAAAGCGCCCAGACGCCTTTGGAGTTCGGACCGTTCAATAAAAGCATCGGATGGCAACTCGAGAAGACGCTGCTGCGCCTCGCCGAGTTCTTCCAACAGATCGTCCAGACTCTTGTCGTTGTCCGCCATCGATATACGCCTCGCAGACAGTCTAGTAGTACCTGGTCCCATGCTCGCATGTACGGGACCTGTACAGGCGTGCAGAGACCAGTATTCTGCGTTTCGTACTCCGTACTCCGTATTTCGTATTTCGTGCAGCGACACAAGATCGCTGCAGGACCGCGGAGCAAGCGTCTATTGGTCCCCCCAGGGAGCGAAGCGACCTATTTCTCCCCCCAGCGAGCGAAGCGACCCGTTTCTCCCCCCAGCCAGCGAAGCGACCCGTTTCTCCCCCCAGCGAGCGAAGCGACCTGTTTCTCCCCCCAGCGAGCGAAGCGAGCGTTGGGGGGAGTACGGCGGAGCCGGGAGGGGGGCCGCACACCCAACCCAAGACCCCCTCCGCCGCTGGAGCGGCACCTCCCCAACACTCGCCAGAGCCCTCGCTGGGGGAGGAAACATGCCGGAAGGGGTGTGCTGCTCGACAGACGCTCAGTCACCGGCCGCCAGCACAAACTCGAACACCCAGGCCGACCGGGGCGCCCACCCGGACCCTTCGATTCCCACCTTCAGAATCTTCACCGGACGTGGATCCAACCCCATCAAGTCAAACTGGACCACCTGCGCAACGCCCTTCTCCACCAGGACGCCGTTTCGCATCGACGAACTTCCATCTGCGTCGAGGATGCTGTACCCGAGAAAGAACATGTTGTCCGGACGGTCGGGGTCTGTGTCCAACACCCGATGTTCCACCCCGTCCGCGTCCACATACGACACCAGCATCGCCAACGGCGCCTCCCGGCCATCGAACCCGGTTCCGGCCAGCGACTGAGATTCCACCAGGCCGTTCAGAGCCACCACCACATGGTCGAATCCAGACACATCCATGTTCACATCCTTGGCGATTCCCGCGCGGGTGGAACCGCCGGACCCCTCCAGATGCAGCCCGGCGCCATCGATCTGAGACACCTCTTCGGACAGATCATCATTCGGATTCATCCACACCTGCCGGTACCAGCCTTCGGCGAGCTCCGACCCGTCCGGCTTCGTGCCAAACCCCGCGTTGATGAGCACCACCATGTTCTCCAACTCATCCACCGTCTTTGGTGTCCATGCCGGCGCATCCGTCGTTGAACCGGTGGCGGCTGTCGTCGTCGGCGGAACGGTGGTCGTAGGAGAGGTGGTGGTCGTGGACGATGTGGACTGGACCTGCGTCGTCGACGAAGACACACCTGCCGACGTCACTGTTGAGCTCGACTCTTCCGGTGCACCATCGTTCGATGCAGAACAGCCCGCACCGACAACCATCACCACCAGCAACCAACCAACCAACGTCGTCCGCATCATCAAGGCAACCTCCTCATCCACAACTGTTCGGGCCAGGCCAGGATTTCGGAGGACTCTAGGCAGGGTTGCCTCGAATTCGCGAAAGTGGTGTTGCCGCGGTCATGAAGCGAACCGCGCCATCTCTTCGACCGCGGTGCGGCGTCCGAAAACAGCTTGGCGGCCCTGCAGATCGACCAACGCCTCGCTGCACTCGAAGAGTCACAGCTTGGCTTGGTCCCGGAAGGAGAACATGGGCTCTGATACCATCAGCCGGTGGACGCCGTTGCTCTGACCCTGGAAGCGGTCACCGCCGCGGTGACCGGGGAGCAGCCCAGGGTCCTCACCGTCGGCGATCCCCCCGCCATTCCCTCAGGGCCGCCACGCAGGGATGATCCGACCTTCGAACTGGCAGTGCGCCGCCTACTCAGAGAGCAGACCGCACTCGAGGTGGGCTACATCGAGCAGCTCTACACGTTCGGCGATCTCGCCAGGGCGGATAACGCGAGCGACCGCAGGGTGTCGGTCACCTACCTGGCCCTGGTCGAGGAAGAGACTCCGGCGCAGGGTGCTGCCTGGAACGACTGGTACACGTTCTTCCCCTGGGAGGATCATCGCGTCGCCTCGCCGGGAGTGCTCACCGACCGGATCGAGCCGGAACTCACCGCATGGGCAGGCGGAGACACCGAGCGTGATCGCAGGGTCAGGTTGGCGTTCGGCCTCGGTATGGCGTGGGACCCGATCCGCGTCCTGGAGCGGTATGAACTGCTCTACGAGGTGGGACTCGTCGAGGAGGCGTATCGCGACGCCGGTGCAGAACCCCCTCCGGACCTCGGGACGGGCCTCGCCCTCGGCGGTGATCACCGCCGGATCCTGGCATCGGCGCTGGGGAGACTGCGGGGCAAGCTCACGTACCGTCCCGTCGTGTTCGAGGTGCTGCCGGAGACCTTCACCCTACGTCTGCTGCAGCGCACGGTCGAGGCGGTGATCGGGGTACACCTCCACACCCAGAACTTCCGGCGCCTGATGGAGCGCGAGCGGCTGGTCGAGGGAACCGGGCAGCGAGCGCCTTCCAGCGGAGGTCGCCCGCCCGAGCTGTTCCGATTCCGACGTGACGTGATGGGAGAGAGGCCCCGTCCCGGCGTACGCTTCCCTGGCTACCGTTAGTATTGCTCACATTGAGCAAAAGAGATCGGAGCTTCCCCATGACCGCACCTCCCGTCGCCGACCGCCTTGCCGCGGTCCTTCCCGCCGCAGAGGTCGCTCTCGCCACGCCTTTGCTCGAGGAAATCGAAGCGCTGAAGCGCACGCGCAACGCCGTCGTGCTCGCCCACAATTACATGACCCCCGATATCTTCCATGGGGCTGCGGACGTCACCGGCGACTCGCTGGCTCTGGCACGGATGGCGGCGGACACCGATGCCGATGTCATCGTCATGGCGGGGGTCCACTTCATGGCCGAGACGGCCGCGCTGCTCAATCCGGAACGGACCGTGCTCATCCCCGATCTCGACGCCGGATGTTCCCTCGCCGAGTCGATCACGCCCGAGCAGGTGCGAGCGCTGCGCCGCACCCATCCGGGGGTCCCCGTCGCGGTCTACGTCAATACCTCGGCAGCCGTCAAGGCAGAGGCGGACATAACCTGCACCTCATCGAACGCGGTCCAGATCGTCGAGAGCCTGGGTGCAGAACAGGTCATCTTCCTCCCCGACCGGTACCTGGCCGCCTGGGTCGCCACACAGACCGACGTCGAGATCATCGATTGGCAGGGGAGCTGCATCGTGCACGAGCAGTTCACCGGAGACGATCTCCGCTTCCACCGGGGAGCCATGCCGCGACTGACGATCTTGGCGCATCCGGAGTGCCCTCCCGACGTCCTCGAGGAGGCCGACTTCGTCGGCTCTACGGCCGCCATGGAGCGATGGGTCACCGACCGCCATCCCGAGCAGGTGATGCTCGTCACGGAGTGCTCGATGTCGGACAATGTGGCGGCTGCCGTCCCGGACGTCGAGTTCATCCGACCCTGCAACCTGTGTCCGCATATGAAGCGGATCACCCTCGAGGGCGTGCGCGATTCCCTGCTCCATCTCAGACACCGGGTTGTCGTCGATCCCGATATCGCAGGCAGAGCCGGTGCCGCCGTCGAGCGCATGCTCTCCGTATCGTGAGGATCGAAACCGCCGGCACCGTCGTGGTCGGGTCAGGTATCGCCGGACTGTCCGCGGCACTCGCTCTCGGTTCCTGCGTCATTCTCACCCGCTCCGAGCTGGGGTCGGGATCGAGCCGTCACGCCCAGGGTGGGATCGCCGCCGCGATCGGCCCTGACGATGACCCCGCCGCTCACGCCGCCGACACCGTCACCGTCGGTTCGGGACTGAACGATCGACTCGTCGTCGATGCCGTGACTGCAGCGGCTCCGGATCGGATCCGGTGGCTGGAGGAACTCGGCGCCCGATTCGACCACCGTGGGAGCCGCTTAGTGCTGGGAAGAGAAGCCGGGCATTCGACCCGCCGCATCGTCCATGCCGATGGCGACGCCACAGGAGCAGAGGTGATGCGCACCCTCGTCGCCGCAGTCCGGGCACGGGCGGAGATCGACGTTCTCACCGGCTACGACCTGGTCGATCTGGTGCGCAACGAGGGGCGGGTGACCGGAATTCTCGCTCTCGATCCGATAGGCGAACCGATTCTGCTGCTTGCCTCTGCGGTCGTGCTGGCAACGGGGGGCATCGGGCAGCTCTTCCTGCACACCACCAACCCGCGGGAAGTGACCGGTGACGGCCTCGCAGCGGCCGCCCGGGCGGGCGCAGAGCTGGCCGACCTCGAGTTCATGCAGTTCCACCCGACGGCGCTCGCCGTTCCCGCCGACCCGCTGCCGCTTCTCACCGAGGCGTTGCGCGGTGAGGGAGCCCTGCTCGTCGATGGGCAGGGTGAACGCATCATGGAGGGGGTGCATCCCGACGCAGAGCTCGCCCCCCGTGACCTGGTAGCGCGCGCGGTGTGGCGCCGGATGGAGCAAGGCCACCAGATCGGACTCGATGCCACCCATCTCGGCGAACGGTTCCTCGAACGCTTCCCCACCGTCTGGGAGGCGGCCGACACCTATGGCCTCGATCCGCGACGGGAACCGCTTCCCGTCACTCCTGCAGCACACTTCCACATGGGTGGCATCGCCACCGACGCCCGGGGCCGCACCAGCCTCCCTGGGCTGTGGGCGGTCGGCGAGGTGGCCTCGACGGGGCTGCACGGCGCCAACCGGCTCGCCTCCAACTCGCTGCTCGAGGGCATGGCCATTGCCGCCAGCCTGGCAGGGGACGTGGCCTCGGTCGCGACGCTCCCGGCCGCCGATCCGGGGCGGCTCGAGGTGCCTGCCGATGCACTCTCCGTCGATCGGGGTCGCGACCCGGCGGCGATCGACTCGATCAGGGAGACCGCCTGGCGATGGGTCGGCATCATCAGAGACGCCTCCGGGCTCGGCGCGGCAAGGGAGTACTTCGGTCTGCTCGGACGAACAGGGCTCGTCGAACGGAACCTGCGTGCCGTGGGAGAGCTGATCGCCGCGGCGGCGCTGGCCCGCACCGAGTCGAGAGGAGCCCACTTCCGCAGTGACTACCCCACACCCGATCCTGCACAGGCGCACCGCTCCCTGGTGCGGCCCGATGCGGCGCCATCGGCGACGACTGTGCCGCGGAGTCGGATATGAAGTTCATCCCTCCCGGCACCGTCGCTCTGCTGGAGCGCGCCCTCGCCGAGGATCTCGCCGCTGCAGGGGACATCACCACGAACGCGGTCGTGCCCGCGGGTGTCCGCATGCAGGCCACTCTGGTGACGCGCGAAGAGGGGACCATCGCCGGACTCGAGGCATCGTTGCGGGTGTTCACCCTCCTCGACGACGATGTCGCCATTACGACGCAGATCGGCGAGGGGACTCCGGTGAAAGCGGGTACGGCGCTGGCAGTCCTCGAAGGGCCCGCGGTGGCGCTCCTCGCCGGCGAGCGCACCAGCCTGAACCTGCTCTGCCACCTCTCCGGGATTGCGACCGCCACCGCAGCAGCCGTCGCTGCCGTCGAAGGGACCGGTGCCGTAGTTGCAGACACCCGTAAGACCACGCCGGGGTTGCGGGCGCTGGAGAAGATGGCGGTGCACCTCGGCGGCGGACGAAACCATCGCTTCGGGCTCTACGACGCCGTCCTGATCAAGGACAACCACCTGGCTCTGATCGGCACCGTGGGTGCAACGGTGCGGCGGGCGAGGGACCGGGTCGGCCACATGGTGAAGATCGAGGTAGAGGTGGAGACACTCGACGCTCTGGCGGAGGCGCTCGATGCCGGAGTCGACGCGGTGCTGCTCGACAACATGAGCCCTCCCCTGCTTCGCGAGGCCGTGCGCCTGGTCGACGGCCGGTGCATCACCGAGTCCTCCGGATCGATCACACTCGACACGATCCGCACGGTTGCCGAGACCGGCGTCGACGTGGTGTCGCTGGGCTGGATCACACATTCGGCTCCTGCCCTCGACATAGCCCTCGACGCCGGGTGAGCCGGTATCGCGCCGGCGTGAACGGCACCCGGCCCTTCGTGCATCTCACCACGGACAGGCAATCCCCTTCGAAGGGACCCGAACGGCCTTCTCCCCTGAGTCCGCCGCATCCTTTGAGCCCGATGAAATCCTGAACGGCCGTCACGGACCGACGAGTGCCTCCAGCTGGGAAGCAACGGTCTCGGAGACCACGCCGGTCCCACCAAGGATCATGATCCGCTCCGGTGCCAGCCGGACGATCTCATCGAGCGCCGCCTGCGGCATCGCATCGGCACCGGTCAACAGCAACGGCCCATGGAGCCGTCCGCTGGCCGGACCGCCCGCCAACGCATCCGGAAACCCGAAACCGTTCGCCACATACACCACCTGAGGGCCCCCCGACGGGTACATCCACTTCGACACCTCCACCGCCGTCGCAAACCGATCCAAACCCGCCAGAC
>JAACED010000029.1 GCA_011682695.1 Gammaproteobacteria bacterium | reverse complement strand
AAGGTCGGCGGTCGAGGCACGAGGAACACGGAGGCGAGCCGTCAAAGCTCGATGATCACGCCCTCGTTCGGACGCAACTCGTGCTGCATGCTCCGCCCGTCCCGATCGAGGCCGGTGGAGAGCAGCACCGTGCCCTCTGCATTCACGGTGCGGGGTTCGGCCTCGAAGTTCAACGCGACGACGAACCGGTCCGGGCCCAGCGAACGTTCGTACACGAAGCACCCTGGCGGCGCATCGAGCGATCGATACACGCCGGCCTGAAGCGCCGGCGTTCGCCTGCGAAGCTCGAGCAGCTTCCGGTAGAGCCCGAGGATCGAAGTGGCACCCTGAACCGCAACGCAGCGCTGCCGGCTTCCCTCCGCCACGGGAAGCCATGGAACACCGTCGGTGAAGCCTGCATGTGGGCTCGCGTCCCACTCCATGGGTGTTCTGCACCCGTCCCGCCCCATCCCCGGCATTTGCCTCCCCCACGGGTCCTGCTGCAACTGCGGGGGGATGTCGACCTGCTCCATGCCGAGCTCGTCGCCGTAGTAGAGCGTCGGCGTCCCGCGCAGCGTCAGCAGCAGCATCGCGGCCACCCTGGCTCGCTCGGATCCGAGCCGAGTGGCGACACGCGGCATGTCGTGATTCCCGAGGACGTAGTTGGGCCGGCCCCCTCGCGGGACAGAGCCGTCGCACGCGTCGACCAGGCGGCGTATCACGCCGGCATTCCATGGTGCGTGCAACAGCGTGAAGTTGAACGGCATGTGCAGCTCGTCGAGATGCCGCCCGTAGTACGAGGCCCAGCGTCCCCAATCAGGTTCGTGAATCTCGCCGATGGAGAACCTCGCAGGTTCGTAGGAGTCGAGGACCGAGCGAATCTTCTTGAACTCCGCGTGCACGTCCTCGTGGGCTCTGCTTCGCAGCGGTTCGTCGGCCGGCGGCTCGGGATCATCGCGAAGCCCAGGATCCTTCATGATGAAGTCGACGACATCCATCCGGAAACCGTCGACACCACGGTCGAGCCAGAACCGGAGCGTGTCGAGCATCGCCGCTTCGACCGCAGGGTTCCGCCAGTTGAGATCCGGCTGCTCCCCCAGAAATGAGTGCAGGTAATACTGCTGCGTGTGCTCGTCCCACTCCCATGCCGGACCGCCGAACACGCTCTGCCAGTTGTTGGGCAGCGATCCGTCCGGTTTCGGGTCGGCCCAGACATACCAGCTGCGCTTCGGATCATCCCGGGAAGATCGTGACGCCTCAAACCACGGGTGCTGATCCGATGTGTGATTCGGCACCCAGTCGATGATCACCTTCAGTCCCCGCTCGTGCGCTTCGGCGAGAAGCCTGTCGAAGTCGTCGAGCGTTCCGAAGATCGGATCGACGTCGCAGTAGTCGGAGACGTCGTACCCGAAATCGGCCATCGGTGACGGATAGAACGGTGACAGCCAAAACGCATCGACGCCAAGAGTGTCGCTCAAGTAGCCGAGACGCCGCCGGATGCCTTCCAGGTCGCCAATCCCGTCGCCGTTGGAGTCCTGGAAGGACCGCGGGTAGATCTGATAGATGACGCCTGTCTGCCACCAGCGCCGGCTCATCGTCGCCCCGTCATGCTGCGCGACGATCATCTCCGACACGGCGCTGCCGGTGGGGGCCGACGTGTGAGAACAACGACCGGTTCAGATTGCGGACGAACCGCCTGCTGTGCCGGTCTCGTCGGTCCAAGCGGGCGTAGACCGCCATCTTCACTGCATCCGTCACGAACGCGAAGAGGATTGCGTACCCCCAGATCAGACCGATCGCTCCCCACGAGATCGGCGTCACGAGACCGAACCCGTAGGCGACGAGCAGCGTGGCCGCCAGTTTCGTCGCGATCGCCGACCAGATGACGATTGGCGCAGGATACGGCTTCTTCAGCCAGAAGCCCCTCGTCCGGGCCACGAAGAGCGCCAGGTGACCGGCAACCGCCATCTTGAGGAACACGAATGTCTGTACCTGACCCGTGTCCAACTTCAACCACTTGAGTGCGAGCAGCAACATCAAGAAGCTCCCTGTCATCCCGACCATGCCCATCGCGCTGGCGACAGAGATGACGCGACGCATGTTCCACCTGACGGGGTTGGGAGCAACGTCGGTGTGGTCGTAGGCGATCGTCATGATCGGAACGTCATTGAAGAACGCGAGGAGAATGATCATGATCGCAGTGATCGGATAGAAATCGAACGCGATCATCGTCGCTACCACGAACACCATGATGCGAACCGTCTCGCTGATCCGATAGATCGCGTACGAATTCATGCGCTCGAAGATACGCCTGGCCTCCTCGATCGCCTTGGCGATCACCGATAGGCCCGGCGCCGTCAAGACGAGGGCGGCGGCAGCCCTTGCTGCTGCGGTAGCACCGGACACGGCGATACCCACCTCGGCTTGTTCGAGAGCCGGGGCATCGTTCACCCCGTCACCCGTCATTCCAACCAGATGTCCTCGTTGTTGAAGCGCCTTGACGATGCCGTACTTGTGCTCGGGAAAGACCTGTGCGAATCCATCCGCCTCCTCGATCGCCCGCGCCGTCTCCTCACTGATGTGCTCCACACCGTCCTTGAGCAGCTCGTCTGCAACGAGGATGTTCTGTCCCAGATGCAGCTCACGGGAGATCTCACGCGCGATGGAGAGGTTGTCGCCCGTCACCATCTTCACGGCGACGCCCTCCTGTCTCACCTTCTGGATCGTGGCGTCCGAATCCTCACGCGGCGGGTCGGAAAGCGGGAGAAGACCGAGGAACTCCCACGTGTCGCCATCGGTGGTCCTTGCCACCCCTAGCGTCCGATATCCCTTGCCGGCCAGCTCATCGATCTGCTGCCGTACCGTGCTCTGCACCTTTTCATCGAGACGGCAGAGACCCAGGATCACCTGTGGCGCCCCCTTGGTCACCTTGAACGACCGGCCGGACCCGTCCACGACCGTCGCCTCCGTACGCTTGCCGATCGGATCGAAAGGCATGAACGCCTTCTGCGTGTATCCCTTCAAGACGCCTGGATCCTTCAATCCACCGATGACCGCCATGTCGATCGGATCCTGGTTTTCCAGCTCGGAGGCCAAAGCACCGGCAAGAGCCAGCTCGCTTTCATCATGACCATCCGCGACGAGAGGTTCGCCCAATGTCAAGACATTCTGTGTCAACGTGCCCGTCTTGTCGGAACACAGGATGTCGATGCCGGCCATCTCCTCGAGCGACTGCAGCCGAGTGACGATGGCCTTCATCCTGGAAAGCGCCATCGCACCGACCGCCATCGTCACAGAAAGCACGGCAGGCATGGCGACCGGGATCGATGCCACCGTCAGGATCAACGCGAACTGGACGAGCTGGACGACGTCCGATCCTCGAAACAGCTGAACCACGAGCAGCACCGCGACGAGTGCAAGGCTGACATAGATGAGAAAATCACCGATCTGGAGCACAGCTTTCTGGAAGTGCGAGACAGCCCCTGCTTCTTGGACGAGCGCGGCGGTCTTGCCGAAGTAGGTCCCTGTCCCCGTGGCAACCACCAGGGCGACCATCTCCCCTTGCTTCGCAACAGAACCGGAGAAGGCGACATCACCAGGTTTCTTCGTGACGGGGAGAGACTCGCCGGTCAGGGCCGACTGGTCGACGCTGAGGTACTGCCCATCGAGCAGCTTCACATCCGCAGGGATGATGTCTCCCAGTCTGAGCCTCACGATGTCACCTGGCACGAGGTTCTCGGCGGGAACCAGACTCCATGTCCCGTCTCGCTTCACCTGTGCCTGAAGAGCGAGCTCCTGTTTGAGGGCTGCGACTGCATCTTCAGCCTTGTGCTGCTGCCAGAACCCCACCACCGCGTTGAAGAGCAGCAAGATCACGATGATCACGAAATCGGTCCAATGACGGACGAGAGCAGACAGGACGGCGGCGATCTCGATCATCCACGGAATCGGCCCCCAGAAGTACGACAGGAATTGGAGAAGCGGGCTGACCTTTTGCTCCGGCAGAGCATTCGGTCCGTACTTCTCGAAACGCTGCTGTGCTTCGGACGATGTGAGGCCGTCGGGGCTGGTCGACAGGGCCTGAAACAACGCTTCAGGCTCTTCCTTCTCCGCATCGTTGACACTCATCGCCATGTGGATCAGCTCCCGTAGATGTCGTCGATGATGTGGCCGTACTTCTTGCCGACGAACGACCGCTTTACTTTCAGGGTAGGGGTGAGTTCGCCGCTACCAATGGTGAAGTCGGCAGGAAGAATCCGAAACTGACGGATCGACTCGGCCTTCGAGACCGCCTTGTTTGCCTCTGCCACCGCTGCTTCGATCTCCGCGACGAGCTCGGGATCGTCGCTGAGACCGGCTTCGGGTTTCCCGCGCTGCTCGGCCCACACGGCCACCGTTTCGGGATCCAGCGTGATGAGCGCGGCGATGAAGGGTTTCGCGTCGCCGACGACCATGCACTGACTGACCAGCGGATGAGCGCGCAGACGGTCTTCGAGCACTGACGGCGCCACGTTCTTGCCGCCGGTAGTCACCAGGATCTCCTTCTTCCTCCCGGTGATACGCAAGTAGCCGTCGTCGTCGAGGTCACCGACATCTCCGGTATGGAACCACCCGTCGGAGTCGATCGCCTCTGCGGTAGCAGTCTCGTTGTTCCAGTATCCGCGAAAGACACAGCCGCCTTTGAGAAGGATCTCGCCGTCGTCCGCGATCGCCACCGCCATACCCGGCGTAGGCCGGCCGACGGTACCGATCCGAATGCTGTCCGGCCGGTTGAAGAACGTGGCTGCCGTGGTCTCGGTGAGTCCATAGCCTTCGAGAACAGTCAGGCCGATACCTTTGAAGAAGTGGCCGAGGCGCTCGCCGAGGGCCGCGGCACCCGAGATCGCATAGATGAGATTGCCACCGAACACGTCACGGATCTTCTTGTATACCAACCGGTCGAAGAAGGCGTGCAGCAGCCTCGTCTGAAGCTCTGGCGCCTCCTGGGACGAGTAGTCGATCGCGACCTTGGCAGCAGCGTCGAAGATCCTGCCTTTGCCCTCGGCGTCCGCCTTCTGCTTGGCCGCGTTGTACACCTTCTCGAAGACTCTCGGAACCGAGAACACCCACCGCGGGCGAAAGAGGGAGAACTCCTCCACCAGGTTCTTCATCCCGGTGGAATAGCCGATCTTGACTCCTGCAGCGATGCACGCGACCTGCACGACTTGAGCGAAGCTGTGGGCGAGAGGCAGGAACACGAGTGTCGAGTTCTCCGCCTTGAACAGATCCGGCAGGGTGGAGACCACATTGCGCACCGTGAAGATGAAGTTGTAGTGGGTGAGTTCGCATCCTTTCGGACGCCCGGTGGTGCCCGAGGTATAGATGAGCATGGCGAGATCCTCGTGTGAGATCCCGGCCGTTCTGCGTCGAACCTCCGCACGTGCCGATTCCCCCGCCGTAGCCCCGAGCGTTCCGAATCCCGCGTCCTCGATGACGAAGACGTGTTCACATGCGGCCAGATCGGCAGACACTTCGTCGTACACCGACCGCAGTTGCTCGTTCTCGCAGAAAAGGGCGACGCTTCCACTGTCGCTCATGATCCACTCGACCTGCTCCGGAGAAGACGTCTCGTAGATCGTGACGAGCACTGCACCTACGGCCCAGATTGCGAACTGGACTACCGTGTACTCGAGCCTTGTCGCCGAGAACACGGCCACCCGGTCGCCCGGGCGAATCCCCGCCTCGACCAGGGCGGCGGCAATCCGGTTGATCCGGTCCACGGCATCACGGGTCGAAACGTCAACGAAGCGATCCCCGTCTCGGTACGCGAGGGTAGGAGCGTCGGGACGCGTGTCCGCTCTCACGAGAAGCGCACTCAAGGCGTTGTCGGTTGGAGCGATCTTGACCTCGCCGGGACTCCTGTACTGCCGCATCTCACCTCTCCCTTGGGGGTAAAGGCACGATAGCGAGAGCCCGAAGCTCAGCTCAAAAGACGACTCGCCCTGAGTGAAGTGCAGCGATCTCCTCGCTGCGAAAACCGAATGACTCCAGTACCTCATCCGTGTCCTGACCTGGTGCCGGGACCGGCCCGGGGATGTCGACGGCAGTGCGGCTGAATCGAGGTGCAGGGGCCGGCTGGACCTTGCCCTCTACTTCGACGAATGTGTCTCTGGCACGGTTGTGCGGATGTGTTGGAGCCTCATCGAGTGAAAGCACGGGTGCCACACACGCGTCTGCGGTCTCGAAGACGGCAGTCCATTCCGCACGCGTCCTCGCTGCGAAGATCCCTTGGAACAGCTCCCTCATCCGGGGCCACTGCGACCGGTCGTACTGGTTCGGAACAGACTCGGCGTCGAGACCGAGCCGGCCGAGCAGCTCAGTGAAGAACTTCGGTTCCAACGCTCCGACAGCCATGTAGTTGCCGTCTGACGTCTCGTACACACCGTAGAAGGGTGCGCCGCCGTCGAGCAGATTGTCGCCGCGATGCTGCGACCACAAGCCTGCCGACACCATGCTGTGGACAAACGTCGTCAGCAGCGCCGAGCCGTCGACCATTGCCGCATCGATCACTTGGCCTCGACCGCTCCGGGCTGCTTCGAGAAGGCCTGCGAGCATGCCGACGGCCAGCAGCATCCCCCCGCCGCCGAAGTCGCCGAGCAGATTGAGTGGCACGACGGGAGGTCCGCCGACAAGTCCGATCGGATGCAGAGTGCCGGACAGCGCGATGTAGTCGATGTCATGGCCGGCGACCGATGCCAACGGCCCCTCCTGGCCAAAGCCGGTCATGCGCCCGTAGACGAGCTGCACGTTGCGATCCAGGCACGCATCCGGTCCGATTCCGAGACGTTCGGCGACACCGGGGCGAAAGCCCTCGATCAGACCGTCTGCCTGCTCGACGAGCCTGAGGATGAGAGCTGCGGCTTCGGGATGCTTGAGGTCGACGGCGATCGAGGCCCGGCCCCGGTGCAGGAGCTCCGGATATGACGGAGGGTCGGGCCTCTCGACACGCACGACATTCGCCCCCAGATCGGAGAGCACCATGCCACAGAAAGGACCTGGCCCGATCGAGCCGATCTCGATGATGGTCACACCGTGGAGGGGACCCATCAGCGCGGGCCGAGTCTGGCTGCAGCGTCGAGGCGGATCACTTCCCCGTTGAGCAGAGGAATCTCGGCGATGGCAACGATCAGCGCTCCAAGGTCATCCGGAGTGCCCAGTCGCTTCGGAAACACGTGAAGCTTCGTGAGTGCGGTTCTGATCTCCTCGCTCACCACGCCCAACATCGGCGTGTCCATGATGCCGGGAGCAATCGCCACGACCCTGATGCCCAACGACGCGAGATCACGGGCGAGCGGCAACGTCAGCGATACGATGCCGCCCTTCGATGCCGAATACGCCGCCTGACCGACCTGGCCTTCGAACGCGGCGATCGAGGCGACATTGACGATCAGTCCTCGTTCGCCCTCCTCGTTCGGCTCATTGCCCTGCATCGCAGCCGCAGCTCGGCGAGTGACGTCGAAGAGTCCGATCAGGTTGACATCGATGACCGCCCGAAACCGGTCCAGAGGGAACACGGACCCATCCCGTGCCACAACACGATGACCGGCGATGATCCCCGCAGCGTTGACACAGATGTCGACGCGTCCGAAGGTTTGAACGACGGCCCCGACCGCGGCCTCGACAGAGTCCGTATCGGTGACGTCAACAGGGATGAAGACCGCATCCGATCCAAGATCGTGCGCCACTTCGGATCCTTTTGAGGCGGGCAGGTCCAGGATCGCTACTCTCGCTCCCCTCTCGAGCAGCTTCCTCGCCGCCCCGGCGCCAAGCCCACCGGCACCACCCGTGACCAACGCAACCGCTCCTTCGATCTGCATCTCAACCACCTCCTGTCGCTACTTGAACCCCGCGCATAATCAGTATGCGAGCCTACTTCGGGAACCAGACTGAGCCGCAATGTCGTCTCATCACCGAAAGGAGTTCCCCATGCGCCATATCCTGATCGGAGCAGTCGCGGTATTGCTGCTGAGCGCGTGCACGCCGGACGTCACGATCACGAACGCCTCGGCTACCGCGCCGCAAGGAATCAAGGTCACCGGACAAGGTGAGGTGGGCGGAACCCCCGACACGCTCACGATCGACCTGGGGGTGAGTGTCCGCGGTGACTCCGTTACCGAGGCCGTGCAGGAGGCAGCCGTTCTGGCCGACCGGCTCATCGCTGCGCTCGAAGATGGCGGTGTCGCCGAGCAGGACATCCAGACCGTCAACTACTCGATCTTCCCCGAGTACGACTACCGCAACGACGCCCGCATACTGCTGGGCTACAGGGTGACGAATACCGTCTCGGCCAAGATCCGGGACATCGCAACAGCCGGCTCCGTCATCGACGCTGCCACCTCCACAGGCGGGGACGCCGTACAAGTCTCCGGGGTACGGTTCTCACTCGAAGACAACGAATCTCTGCTGGAAGCAGCCCGAGAGCGGGCATGGAAGGATGCACGGGCCAAAGCAGAGCAGCTCGCAGCGTTGTCTGGGATGACGTTGGGGCCCCCGACGTCGATCAGCGAAACGGTGACAACCCCACCTGCCCCGATGTTCCGGACTTCAGGCGAACTCGAAGCAGCGGCAACACCGATCCAGCCGGGCTCTCAGACGGTCACGGTAACGCTGAGTGTCGAGTTCTCGATCTCGGATTGATCTCAATTGAAGACGGCTACGCCGGCCACCGTGAGTAATGAGACGACGACACCGGCGATCAGCACCCCGACTGCGATGAGCGCCGTCGCTTTGCGACGCTCCACTCCGAACACGAACGCGGCCAGTGCACCGCTCCATGCCCCTGTAATCGGCAAAGGAATGGCTACGAAAGTGATCAAGGCAAGTTCGCGCAAACGGTCGAAACGCCCGGTATGACGGCGCCGTGTGTGGGCGAAGAGACGGTCGAGAATCCGGTGCAGCCAGCCCCAATGGTCCTCCGCCCATGCGGTAACCGGCCCGAGAAGCATCAGGATGAATGGGACGGGGATGATGTTGCCGATCACCGACCAGAGGAATGCCTGGGCCACCGGCATGTCGAACGCATGCACGGCGAACGGGATCGAGAAGCGAAGCTCGAAGACCGGTAGCGCAGCCAGCAGGAGCACTGCCAGCGGCTCAGGGAAGTGCCGGGCGAACGATTCGAGTGTTTCCTGCATGGATGCAGTATTGCGCTCCGTCGGCCTTTTGACACGTTTGCGCAGGGATTACTACGATCTAACTGTCGGGTGTTACCCGCACCCGGCACCCCAACAAGCGCATTGGGCTGCGAGTATGGACTCCCTGGCGCCTGCTCGACAAAACGGCCCTTTGTGGCTCTTCGCAAGGAGAGCAACGAGGCTCCGGCTCTACCCCCTTGCCGGAGCCTCGCCCTATCCGGATCCAAAGGGACTCAGACCGAGAAGCGGACCACGATGACGTCGCCCTCGCGCATCACGTAGTCCTTGCCCTCGACCCGCACGACACCTGCGTGCTTGGCGGCGTCCCATCCGCCGGCGGCAATCACCTCGGCGATCGGAGCGATTTCCGCTCGGATGAATCCTCGCTCGAGGTCAGAGTGGATCTTGCCCGCAGCTTCGGGTGCTCTGGCTCCTGCTCGTACCGTCCAAGCGTGAGACTCCTTGGGTCCGACCGTGTAGAAGGTCAGCAGCCCAAGTGCGCCGTAGGAGGCCCGCACCATCTCCGCGAGGGCGCCTTCGCCCATTCCGAGACCCTCAAAGACTTCTCTCCGATCCTCCGGATCCAACCGGGCCGCCTCGGCTTCGATCTGTGCGGAAAGCGCAACGACCGTGTCGCCGCCGGGCACCAGCGCCGAGACGTCTCGAACGAGAGCATCAGGATCAGGTTCCTCCTCACCAACGTTCACCACCCACACCGCCGGGCGCAGTGTCAGCGGAGCGAGATCCCTGAACGCGTCGCGTTGGGCGTCAGACCACTCTCTGGCGCGCAGTGGCCTCCCCTCCCCGAGAAACTCTGCCGCCTCGGCGATCGCCTCGGCAGCACGTTTCTTGGTGGCGTCCGCAGAAGCTTCTTTGGCGATACGCGGCCTGCGGCGTTCGAACACGTCCGCGTCGGCCATCGTCAACTCGAGCAGGAGCTCCTCCGCCTGTGCAGCGGCATCGGTACCGGATTCATCGGACGGTACTCCCTCATCGTCGAAGGCCCGCAACACCATGACGAGCCCCTCCACCTCCCGCAACCTTCCGAGGAACTGCGATCCGAGACCGCTGCCGTGTGCTCCCATGGCCGGAAGGTCGAGAAGCTCGAGCACGGCATGCACGACCTTCTTCGAATCCTCGATCTCGGCCGCCGCCTCCAGGGCCGGGTCGGGAATCGAGGCGACCCCGATGTTCGGAGATATCGTCGAGAACGGATGGGGCGCGGTCGCCGCGTCGAGTCCCGTGAGCGCGTTGAACAGTTCCGTCTTACCTACGTTCGGGAACCCGACGATGCCGAGGCGTGCCATGTCCGTGCACTGTAGCTTTGATCCCGACAAGCCAAACCGCACGACTACGGTGGACCCAAAGAGGTGTGATGAGAGTCTCGGTGATCGGAGCAGGTTCCTGGGGAACGACCATCGCAGCTCTTGCCGCGCGTGAACATCCGACGTACCTGTGGGCTCGGCGTCCTGAGCTCGCGGAGGCGATCACCGCGACAGGCGAGAACCCGGACTACCTCCCGAGGCACCGGCTTCCGTACGGCCTGCACGCCACCAGCGATCTGTCCGAAGCCGTCGACGGCACAGACGTGATCGTCATGGCAGTGCCCTCACACGGATACCGGACCGTCATCGAGGCCATGGCAGGGCTGATCTCTGCGGAGACACCTCTTCTCAGCCTGACCAAAGGGATCGAACAGGGCAGCCTGCTGCGCATGACCGAAGTGACCAACCAAGTGCTCCAAGACCATGATCCGTCGCGCGTTGGCGTGCTCACCGGCCCGAACCTGGCTGCCGAGGTGATGGATGGACAGCCGGCGGCAACGGTGATCGCCATGCAAGACGAGGAACTTGCTCGCCGGCTTCAAGACCTGTTCATGGGTCCCACGTTTCGGGTCTATACCAACGATGACGTGATCGGCTGCGAGACCGCAGGCGCGCTCAAGAACGTGATGGCAATCGCTGCCGGTATGTCCGAAGGTCTCGGGTTCGGCGACAACAGCATGGCGACACTGGTGACACGTGCCCTCGCCGAGCTGACACGACTCGGTTCGGCCATGGGAGGACAGCCGAGGACCTTCGCAGGGCTGGCCGGCATGGGCGACCTGATCGCCACGTGTGTTTCCGCCAAGAGCCGGAATCATCGGGTCGGTGTGCAGCTCGGCCGAGGATGCAAGATCGACGACATCATCGCCGACATGAACATGGTTGCCGAAGGGGTCAAGACCACGAAAGCCGTGTTGGACCTTGCGAGCCGGTACAGCGTCGAGATGCCGATCGCGACCCAGGTGGGTCAGGTGCTGTACGAGGGAGAGAGCCCGCGAGAGGCCGTGCTCAACCTGATGACACGAGCGGCGAAGGCAGAAACCTGATTCCCTGTCACGGTGAGCGTCGCATACGGAGGGCAAGCCGCACTCGACCGGATCACCAGGCGCTCCCGACCACGATCGATACCAGGCGCACATCGAATGCATCCTTCGCCGTGTGATCGTCCGACTTCGTGATGTCCAGATGAGCGTCCTGCGCCGGAGATCCCTGTGCGAGGATCTCGAAGTGTCCCTTCAGTGTCTCGGGCATCACATGGCTCAACGCGCCGATCTCGATGCGGATGCGCTCGACATGTCCCGCGGCATTCGCCAGCGCAACCTTTTCCACTTCAGACACGAGGTCGCCAACGAGTTTGGCTTCATGCATCTTCCAGCTCCTTCGCCACCTCTGATACTGCGGTCGCGACGGCCGGTGACATCGCCGTCCCATGTCCGACCTGCCCTGCCTCGATGCCGTAGACGACCAAGGAACGAGGTAGTCGGTCCATCGTCCTCGCGAGTTCGATGACTGCTGCCGGTCCGAACGCATGTGTTGACGAGAATGCACCGACCGGCAGGCGATCCGCCAACGCATCGAACCTGTGTACCGTCCCCGGAGGTGCCCCTGATCGCATCGCGTCGACGATGACAACCTCGTCGTCCTCGTCCCACATCTCGAGCATGTCGAATGACCCTGCAATGCGCCGTTCCACGGACCACGCAGCAACCTTGGCTGCAACCTCCCACCCTGCGGCATCGTCGCCGCGGTCCGGGTTACCGATCCCGATCAGTCTGCGCGCCATGTGTCGCCGACCCTTTCCACCGTGAGGTCGAGGAAGTGCGTTGCGCATGAAATGCACGGGTCGTAGTTCCTGATGGCTTGCTCCAGCTGCCACTGCAGGGTGTCATCGTCCAGATGCGTCCGTCCTGGCACGAACTTGCGCAGATCCTCCTCGATCGATGCCTGGTTCTGCGACGTTGGAGGCACGATCTGAGCGTCAGTGATCAGGCCCCCTGCATCGATCTCATACCGGTGGTACAGCAGTCCGCGAGGCGCCTCACTCGCTCCATGGCCGATCGCAGAGCGCGGTTCGACCGTGACGAACGGCGTCTCGGGCGGTTCGTAGGCGTTGATGATCCTGAGCGCCTCATCACATGCGTGGACGATCTCCACCGCCCGAACGATGATGCTCTTGAACGGGTTCGACACGCCAGGAGTGAGACCCACGGCGGCTGCGGCTTCCTTCGCCCGCGGTGCGAGTTGTTCGCCGCTGAGCGCGAACCTGGCCATCGGCCCGACGAGGTACCTACCCCGATCCTTGATCCTCGCGTGCAGAGCGTTGGACCATTCGACGTGTGACTCCTCGAAGTGGTCGCGCCACTCTGCCACGTCGATGTCGAGGCCCCGATTGGAGATGATGCGCCCATCGGTGATGGCGTACTCGTCGGGGTGATAGAGCGCCACGAACTCGTAGTCCATGTCGAAATCGGGGAACTCGAACCCGGCTACCAACGAGACGGTTTCCTCTGCTGTTTCTGTCGCCCACTGAAGCTCGTCGACGAGGTTGCGCAGCTCACGCTTCGTTGGCGCCCTGTAGAAGCCCCCGACCCTCACGTTGATGGGATGGATCTCTCTGCCGCCAACGGCGGTCATGATGTCGTTGCCGAGTTTCTTGAGCCGAAGGGCGTTCGTGACCACCTCGGGAAGATCGGCCGCCATCTCGATCGCGCTCGGGTACCCGAGGAAATCGGGAGTGTGGAGCATGTAGACGTGCAGGGAATGACTCTCGATCCACTCGCCGAAGTACAGAAGCTTCCTGAGATTCCTGATCTGGCCCCCGACAGAGACACCGGCTGCATGCTCCATGGCATTCACCGAACTGGTCTGGTACGCGACAGGGCAGATGCCGCAGATACGTGCCGTGATATCCGGTGCTTCTGCGAAGTGTCTGCCACGAAGCACCGCTTCGTAGAACCGAGGCGGCTCGAAGATGTTGAACCGGACGTCCTTCACCTGATCTCCCTCGATCTTCAAGTACATCGCTCCTTCGCCCTCGACTCTGGCGAGGTAGTCGACGGCGATCTCACGGGACTCACCGGGCGTAGGCATCACTCGCCTCCTTGAACTCTCGGGAGTAGGCGTTGAACGTCCGCAGCGCCCGGACGAGCTGCGTATCGTCCGCTCCGATCGCGTGCCACGCCTCCCGAAGCGACTCGATGTTCGGTGATTCACTCGGTCCGAAACACCCGTAGCAGCCGCGGTTGAACGCGGGGCATAGGGCGCCGCACCCGGCCTGGGTGACAGGACCCATACACGGTGTACCGTGCGACACCATGACACACGGTGTGCCGCGGAGCTTGCATTCGACACACACGCTGTAGGTGGGAGTCGTCGGCCGCCGGCCTGTCAGAAACGCGTCGATGACCTCGATGAGTTGATGCTTCGAGATCGGACAGCCCCGGAGTTCGATATCGACATCGACGTGGTCGGAGATCGGCGTCGAGGTGTCGAGCGAACTGATGTACTCGGGGTGGGCATACACGATCGAGATGAACTCGTCGACATCTGCCCAGTTCTTCAGGGCCTGTATCCCTCCGGCGGTTGCACAAGCACCGATTGTGAGGAGTGTCTTGGACATCGCTCTGATCTCGCGGATCCGCTCTGCGTCGTGGCTCGTCGTGATAGACCCCTCGACGATCGACAGGTCGTATGGGCCGCCTGTTGCTGCTCTCGTCGCCTCCGGGAAGTAGGCGATGTGCACGGCTCCAGCGATCGTGAGGAATTCGTCCTCGCAGTCGAGCAGCGTCAGTTGGCATCCGTCGCACGACGCGAATTTCCACACGGCCACACTCGGCCGATTTGCGGCGGCGGGAGTCATAGCTCCTCCATTCCGAGTCGTTCGGCAACGGTCGCATAGGAGACCACGGGCCCGTCCTTGCACACGAAAGACGATCCGAACTGGCAATGCCCGCAGAAGCCGATCGCGCACTTCATGTTGCGCTCGAGGCTCACATAGATATCACCTGCGGCCACTCCGCGAGCCATGAGGTCGCGAGCGACGATTCGCATCATGATCTCTGGACCGCACACGATCGCGATCGTGAAGCAGGGATCGAACGAGAGACGGTCGATGAGCGGCGTGACGACACCAACATCGCCCCTCCAGCCTGCCGTTGCGTGATCAACCGTGATCTGGATGTTGGTGTCGAACCGCGCTTTCCAGTCGTGCAGCTCGCTGCGGTACAGAAGGTCCGCCGGTGTGCGCGAGCCGTAGGCAACGGACACGAAGCCGTAGGCATCGCGGTGGCCGAGAAGGTGGTAGATCGCCGGCCTCACGGGGGCCAACCCGAGTCCGCCGGCGATGACGACCACGTCGTGGTCGATCGCCCTCGTCATCGGCCACGCACTTCCATATGGTCCGCGGATGCCGACCTCGTCGCCCGGCCGGAGCCCGACGATGGCATCCGTGACGGCCCCCACCGCCCGTACGGTATGCACGAGCGACCCGGGCGCTCCGGTATCTCCCGAGATGGAGATGGGCACTTCGCCCACACCATGGACGTAGATCATCGCGAATTGTCCCGGCCTGAACGCGATGGGAGGCCCTCCGTCGCTTGGAACCAGATCGAGCGTCACCGTGCCGGCGAACTCGATCACTCGTTCGGATACCCGGAACGATCTGGGGAGCATGGGCTCGTTGACCGCCACGGGATCGGGAAGTCTCGTCGTCGCCGCCACGTTATTTCTTGCCATACAGATCGAGGAGCTGGAGCCGGGCGTTGTGCAGCCTCTTCGCCGATTCCCTTGCCACCACACGCCACAGGGCGGCGTCGAGTTGTGGATTGTGCTTGCAGGCTTCCAGCACGGTCTGTGCATCGAACATCGCCAGCTTCGAATCCGTGAGCGCCTGTGCGGTCCACCGCCATCTGTACGGAGGCAGACGCCAGCTCAGCCCGAGGAGGCAACCCTCCCCAAGGGTCTGGATCGTGATCGGTGGATGAGACGGGCCGGCGATCCGAAGCGAGATCGTGCCCTCGATCACCAGGTAGAAGCGATCTGCAGGTGTGTTCACTCTGAAGATGATCTCGTTCTCCCGAACGGCGATTTCTTTGGCGATGGACTCCAGGAACGCGAACGACTGATCGTCCATCTCCGCGAGCAGCGGACTTCTCTCCCGCCATCGTTCGAGTTTCACACGGTCACCTCCGAATCGTTGCGAAGAAGGTCGATCTCTGCGGTGATGTCGATTCCGACCGGACACCACGTGATACATCTGCCGCAACCGACACAGCCAGACGTGCCGAACTGGTCGTACCAGTAGGCAAGCTTGTGGGTCATCCACTGGCGGTAGCGGGATCTCGGAGAAGACCGGACCGCGTGCCCGTGGAGGCTCGAGAAGTCGAGGCCGAAGCACGAGTCCCACGTTCGCCGCCGTGAAGCCGTTCCCTCCAGGTTGGTCGAATCCTCGGTCGTGGAACAGAAACAGGTTGGACATACGAACGTGCAGTTGGCGCAGCTCAGGCAGCGGCGGGCAATCGATTCCCACATCGGATGTTCGAGGGCATTCGTCAGGAGATCGTAAACCTCCTCGTTCGGCATCGACCTGCCCATGTGCGCTTCCGTGACGGCGACGATCGCCTCGACACGGTCCAGGTCCTCTTTCGTAGCGGCCCTTCCCTCGAGAGCATCGAGGACCTCTGACCCCGCATCGGATCCCGACTCGATGACGAACTCGTGGCGATCGGGCTCGAGGACTTCGGTGACGACGAGGTCGTAGCCACTCTCGCATCGGGGGCCGGTATCCATCGAAGCACAGAAGCAGGTAGCTCCGGCAACTGCACAATTCACGCCAACGGTGAACGATCCGTTCCGAGCCGAGGCGTAGTGCTGGTCACGGAACGCCGATCCGAGAAAGACCTCGTCTTGTATGGCAACTGCCGCGAGCTCGCACGCCCGCACCCCGATGAACGCGTAGCGGGAATCCGCAGGTCGCTCGGAACGGAACCTGAGGCCGGTCTCCGCGTGTTCGGCCGTGAACAACGTTTGCCGTGCAGGAAACAGGAAGCTCTTGAGCGTTCGCGGACCGACCGTATGACCGAAGTAGGCGTCGTCGTCTCGTCGCACGAGCCGGTATGTCCCTGCCTCTTGTTCGTCCATCCAGCCGATCGGGAGGTCACCGGCCCCATCGAGCTTGCCGTATACGATCGTTCGCTCATGGATCGTTGGACCGATGACCGTGTAGCCGCGGTCTCGCAGGAGCGAGATGAGCGAGTCGAATCGATCGGCGCCTACGACTTTGGGAGACATCTACGCTCCATCCCGGACCCGGGCCTGGTTCTTCGCAAGGTGATCCTTGCATCGACATCGCATCTCGATCTCGGGTTCCGGTGTCGCATCTATTCCAATCCTTGCCACAGTCTAAGCCGGCGCCGAGATGATACGAACGTCCCGATTTCGGCTGTGTTCGGAGAGCTTCGGCGGGCCCGATGGTCGTCGCTGCGTGAGGCCGCCACTCGCAGCGCCCGGTACAGCAACTGCTGGTCGCCCAACCGCCGGCGCAACTCCCGTTCCAGACCGCCGATCGGATACAGGTTCTGGGGAGCCCGCGGATCCTTGTGAGCGACCGAAGCGAACCGCGGAAGAGTCGCCGATACCCGATCCGCCAGTCGGCGGGCGGAGGCGGTGTCCTGATCGGCGCTCGCCTCGCAGCGGACGATCCCGCCGAGCGGAGCATCCCCGCCGCCGGGCAGACGCGTGTACCACGAGTACCGACTCCACGATGTCGTGGCCAGGAACAGCGGTGTCCGCTGCCCGGGCCGGAGCCGGGTCAGCACCGTCTGCAGGGCCGCAGGGAGATACTGCACCCGGTGGGTCTTGACATATCCGACCCCTCCGGGCACGTGCTGACGCCCGGTGAGCGGACCATCGGTGACGATCAGTTCGGTGGCGCAGAGGCGGCCCGCCACCTCACGTTCCAGATCACCCATCCGCTGTTGAAGGCCCAGCCACAGCTCCTCCAGGGACGATCCGGCGGTCGCGCGCACGCCGTAGGTCCCATGCTTCATCACGACGGCCTCGGCTCCGGAAGCGGACGTGAACAATCCCCTCCGCACCTCGGCGTCGACCAGCTTCGCCTCTCCGTCACAGCGTACGGCTCCCGCCGCGTAAGTGGCACAGAGACCCGACACCGGGACGCCGTCCTCCTGCCCTACCCACACGTTGGCGTCGACCCGCCGTACACCGTCGATGAACAGCACCGACCGGGCCGGTTCGGTGTCGGGTTCGAGCGGAGCCCAGTCGGCCGCCGGCACCTCGATATCGACGTCGGGAACGGTCGTGGTCTCGGCCAAATCCGCCGCCACCGGTGTGCCGTATTCGGGTGCCCACGGCTCGACGGAGAACCTCATGTATCGATCCGTTCCACGTGGGCTCCGCCGGCGTCCTTGGTGACCAGGAAGCGGGTCGGCACCTGTTCGGCCAGGTCCTCGACGTGGCTGATCAGCCCGACCGTTCTGCCCGTAGCCCCGAGTTCATGCACCACGCCGGCGACCACGTCCAGGGTCTCCTGATCGAGTGTCCCGAACCCTTCGTCGAGGAAGATCGATTCCAGCCGTGCGTTCCCGCTCAGGGACATCGCGGCGAGTTGCTCGGAGAGCGACAGTGCCAATGCGAGCGAGACGAGGAACGTCTCGCCTCCCGAGAGGGTCTTCACGGAACGCTGCCCGTCGGCGTTGCGGTGGTCGATGACGGTGAATCCGCGGCCTTCGGATTCGAGCGAATAGGCGCCCGAGGACAGCTCATGGAGGAGTCGGTTCGCACCGACCGTGAGATCCGCGAGGGCCTCCTCCAGTAGCCATGCTTCGAACCGGTTCGACCGAAGATGCTGTTCGAGAGCGCCTGCGACCGTGGCGATTCGCCGCTGCTCTTTCGCCTCGATGGTGAGCTTTGCCGCCTGGACACGGTCGGCACGCAGCCGGTCCAGACCGAGCTTGGCGGTGGCGATCGCATCGACGCAGACGTCACGAACGGGACGTCTGCCGACGGTGAGCCCGGCCTCCTCGACGGTGGCGATGAGGGCGCGACGCTGCTCGTCGAGCGCCTGTTCCGCCGCCGTGACCTTCCCTGCGGCGTCCTTGGCGATCCGGGACCGATGATCCACCGCATGCCGTGCCCAGGTGACCAGCTCGGTCCAGTCGGCAAGAAGATCGTCCCGGCGAGGTGCCGGCGGTCCGAGGGCGGCGACTCGATCCCGGACCGTGTCAAAGCGTCGGCGTGCATCCTGGACGGCCTCGTCGAGACGTCTGATCCGCTCGTCGAGAGCGCCGAGGCTCTCCATCGCCGCCTGCTCGGCTGCGCGTGCTGCTCTCACCTCCTCCTGTGCTGTAGTGACCTGTCCGTACAGGTCAGCGACCTCCTTCTCGTCGGGCCGACCGGTGATCCGCTCGCGCAGATCTTCGACCTCCCGAGCGGCTACGGCTTCCTGAGCCGTCAGCGCTTCGAGCTTCGCCGTGAAGCTCGCATGGAGACGTTGCGCGCCAAGGTGTGCCTGTTCCGCGTCGTGCAGCGTGGCGAGCGCCCCCGCGAGGTCCGCCGGTGTCTCCCGATGCGGGACCGCCTCCACGGTCCTGTTGCAGACGGGGCAGGGTTCGCCCGTGCGCAAGGTCGTGGCGAGTTCGTGTGCCGTGTGTGCCTGTCGGAGTGCTGCGGCCGACGCCTTGGCGTCCTGCAACGCGGCTTGCGCCGCCTCGAGCTTCCCTGCTGCTTCGACCACGCCGGTACGCGCCTCTGCACTTTGAGCGCCGAGCTGGGCGAGCCGCCGTTCGGCGCGCGCGAATGCCTGATGCGCTTCACCGAGCTTCTCGAGGTCGGCGAGTTTGGGAAGCGTCTCGAGATGCTTCTCGACCTGCCGACACTTCTCTCTGACGAGCTTCAAGGCTTCTTCGGCCTTGCCGCGTTCTTGCCTGACGGCGACGGTCTTGGCAGCGAGTTGGTCGAGACCGCCGGGGACTTCGAGACCCTCGAGGAGGTCGAGTTCTGCCTGAGCTTCCTTGGCTTGCCGCGCCCATGTTTCGGCGTCGGTTTGCAGTGTGACGATCTTCTCGGTCGCCTCTTCGACGACCTTCAAGAGCGCTTCGAGGTCCCTGACTCGTCCGACCGCGTCGGCCTCGGCTTCCTCGGTTGCGCCGGCCAGCTCGGCGATCTGGGCTTCGAGCATGGCGGCCTTCTGCTGCGTTGCGATCTTCCTGTCTCGTGCGTGCTCTCGCACCCGCTCGTAGACACCGAGGTCGAGGAGTTCTCGGAGGAGCTTTTGACGGTCGGTCGGTTTGTCGTGAAGGAAAGCGGCGAATCTGCCTTGGGGCAGGACGACACTCTTGACGAAGTGGTCGTAGGAGAGACCGAGGAGTCGTTGGACGGCGTCGGTGACCTCGTCGGCTCCCGAGGCAATCACGGTTCCGTCGTGTTCGAGCCGGGCTTCGGCCGTGGTCGCCCCTTTCTTGAGTCGGCGGACGACCCTGACCGCCGTGTAGTGCTCCTCACCGATCGTGAAGTCGAAGCGGATGCGCGCCTCGACCTTGCCGAGAGTGATGACCGGCTCGACGGTCCGGCGGTCGCCGTACCGGGGAACGGAGCCGTACAGGGCGAAGACGATGGCGTCGATGATGCTCGACTTGCCCGATCCGGTCGGCCCGGTGAGAGCGAACAGGTCCGCTCCGGTGAAGTCGACCTCGGTGGGCTCCCTGAACGCGGTGAAACCGGAGAGCTCGAGGCGTTCAGGTCGCATCGATGTCTCCCAGCATCTCGTCGAAGAGGGCGACGACATCGTCATCGGAGGCATCGACCTGTTCGAGATACTCGATGAACAGCTCGCGGGGTGGACGGCCGAGACGCACGTCACGATCCGTCGCGCCGATGTCTCTCGGCGAGGCCAACAGTACGTCCACGGCGTTGGGGAACAGCTCTCGGACGACATCGCCGAGTCCGGCCCGCGCCGATTCATGCACGACGATCTTGAGGTACGCGTCGGCGAACTCTGCCTCACCAGAGCGGACTTCGAGCTCCTCCAGCGTACCGGCGAGTTGGATGAGCCGCCTTCCGGCGGTGAGGGGAACCGGTCGGACCGTTGCGGGGAGGCCCGGTTCGGCGTCGACGACGAGGAGGCCTTTCTCGTCGTCTCTCTCACCGAAGTCGAGCTGCATCGGTGATCCTGCGTACCACACGGGCGCCGGTGCGGGGACGGATTGCATGCGATGCAGGTGTCCGAGTGCGACATAGGACAGGGACCCGCTGAATGCGGTCGCGGGGATCGCATAGTCCTCGACCGTGAAGGCGATGCGCTCACCGCCTCCCAGCCTTCCTTCGGCGATCATGAGGTGGGCGACGACGAGGTTGACATCGTCGGACGTCATGCCTTCGGTGAGCTTGTCGAGGATCGCTTCGACCCTTCCGGCGTACTTGCCGCCGTGTTCGAACGGGTCGAGCGCCATCAGGTCGTCGGCAGTGACGATCCCGCGTTTGCCGACGAACGGTACGAGGGCGATGCGCGCCGTCTCGCCGGCGTCCGTCTGGATGCGTGCCACTCCCCCTTCGTCGGGACGTTGCAGTGTCGCGCCGACGGTGACCCGGCCCATTTCGAAGAGCGGAGCGACAGCCCGCCACCGTCGGGGATGGTCGTGGTTGCCGGCGATGAGCACCACGGGTGCGATGTCGGAGAGGTCGAGGAGCGCCTGGTAGACGATGCGCTCCGATTCGGCGCTCGGCGCGACCACGTCGAACGTGTCGCCGGCGACGAGGACGAGGTCGACGGCCTCACGGCGGGCGACATCGGCAATCTCGGCGAGGACGGCCCGATGTTCGTCGGTGCGGCTACGTCCACGAATCGATCGTCCGACGTGCCAGTCGGCGGTGTGCAGAATCCTCACGCGCCCGATGGTAACGGTCGGGTACGACATCGCCGGTGGTCTCTCGCGGAGGAACGACCCCCTGCGGCCTGTGTGTCCGATCGCTACGCTCGGGTGTCGTTATGACAGCACAGATCCCCCCAACCGGACGGCCCCACGACGAGATCCTCGACGAAATGCGACACCTGCACGATGCAGACGCCAACTGGCACGAAGGGCACACGTGGAGCCTCGTCTACCACGCCGGCGACGAGCACACCGCATTCCTGAAAGAGGCGTACGGTGTGTTCTTCAGTGAGAACGGCCTCAACCCGATCGCGTTCCCGGCACTGCGAAAGTTCGAAGCCGAGGTGGTCGGAATGACCGCGTCGATGCTTCACGGAGATGATCGGGTCGCAGGCACGATGACCTCCGGCGGCACCGAGAGCCTGCTGATGGCCGTCAAGACCTATCGAGATTGGGGCCGCGTCACCCACGGCATCTCGGAACCGGAGATGGTGCTCCCCACCACGGCGCACGCCGCGTTCGACAAGGCTGCCGACTACTTCGATGTGCGCGCCGTACGCGTGCCCGTGGGAAACGATCTCCGCGCCGACCCTGCGGCGATGGAAGCGGCCATCACCCCGAACACGATCCTCATGGTCGGATCGACGCCGGACTACCCGCACGGCCAGATCGATCCGATCGGACGTCTCGGAGAGATCGCCGCAGACCGAAGCATCGGGTTCCACGTCGATGCCTGCCTCGGCGGGTTCCTCGTACCGTGGGCAGAACGCCTTGGCGTGCCGATCGAACCATGGGATTTCCGGGTTCCCGGGGTCACTTCGATGTCGGCCGACGTCCACAAGTACGGATTCGCGGCGAAAGGCGCTTCGACGATTCTCTATCGAACGCCGGAACTCCGCAGGTACCAATTCCACGTCACCGCGGATTGGCCGGGAGGCATCTACGCGTCACCGTCGATGGCGGGCACCCGACCGGGTGGCGCGATCGCCGCGGCGTGGGCTGCGCTCCAGGCCATCGGTGAGGACGGGTACCTGCAGATGGCGGGCCAGATACTCGAGACGTCCCGCCGCCTTATCGACGGTGTCCGCGGCATTCCGGGGCTCGAGATTCTCGGCGACCCACTGCTCAGCGTCTTCTCGTTCATCGGGACCGACGTCGACATCTTCGCCGTCGCCGATGCGGTCGAGTCACGAGGCTGGCACATCGACCGACAGATCAACCCGTCGTCCCTTCACCTGATGGTGACACCCGCGCATACGGGCATCGTTGACGCGTTCCTCGGCGATCTCGCAGCCGCGGTCGACGAGGTACGGGCGAATCCGCAGGCCTCGACGGTCGGCCAAGCTGCGATGTACGGGATGATGGCGACGCTGCCGGACACCGGCATGGTCGAGGAGATCGTGCTGCAGATGCTGGAGAGCCTCTACTCGACCTGAGCCGGCAGACCGATCAGCCGGGCCGGAGCAGGTAGGCAAGCGCGATTCCGGCGTAGTTGCCGATCGCATAGCCGACGACCCCGGTGGTGAGGCCCGAGACGAGGATTTGCCGGTTCTTCAACGCGGCGGCGACGGGCGGGACGAACGCCGGGCCGAACACGGCGGCGGTGGAGGTGATGAGCACCGTGTCGGTGTCGATCCGAAAGAAGGTCGCCAACAGGTAATGCAACAGGATCGCGCCGATGAGGACGATGGCGACGAAGAGGAACACGTCGCCGAACGCTCCGACGAGTCGCCTGACGTTGGCGAGGGTGCCGACGGCGACGGCGAACACAAGGAGCAGGAACTCCCCGGTCTCGAACGTGCCGGGCAGATTCCGGATCTTCGGGACGAAAGACGCCAGGATGCCGACGGTGGTGATGGCGAGGATGACCGCGGCGATCGGCAGGTCGGGAGCGAGCACATAGACGATCCCGACGGCGACCCCGGAGGACAGGATGCTCAGCCCGAGGGCGGCGAGCACGTTGCGCCATCCGAAATCGGCTCGTTCACCGTCGTCGAAGTCGTCTCCGAGGCGCGAGTGATCGAACGCCGGCAGGAATTTGCCGAGGACCCGTTGGGCGATCGACAGCAGGAACAGCAGGTACACCCCGGAGAGGATCACGTCGGCGCCGTTGAGTAGCACGAACGTCTCATCCGGGACACCGAGGGCGATGCCGATGGCGCTCATGTTGGGGGTGCCACCCGTGTAGACGCCGACGGTCATGCCGGCCATCTGCCAATCGTGCGGCCCGGCGAGGATCAATGTCGCGGTTGCCGCGGTGATGATGACCGCCACGGCGGCGAGCGTGAACGAGATGACGGCGGGTCTTGCTATCCGCAGCCATGCCCGGAAATCGGTGGTGAACAACAGCAGCGGGATGGCGAGGATGACGGTCGCCTCGGTGAACATCGTGGCGAGTTCGGTGTCCATGGAAACCAGGTTGCCGAGGGCAATGCCGAAGAGGTAGCAAAGGACGATCGGACCGAGAAAGCGCAGCGCCTTGTACTTGCGTGCCCCCCATCGTGCCACCACGGGGAAGCCAAGGAACAACGCAGCCTGGATGATCATGTCCTCCGACGCTAGTCACCGGCAGGAGAGCGTGTCGCCCAAGAGGATGAAGATCAGTCCGTCAGGCCTTCGAAGGGATCCTCCGGCGCGTCTCCCCCGCCGATGGGTGGGCCCGCCTCCGAAGCTCGGGTTGCCCAGGCGGGGAACGGGAACTCGAGGACGACCGGGATCGGCAGCTCGGGCTGGGCGACGATCATCGTGCCGGGCTTCATGATGGTGGCCCGCTGCCGCTGCACAACCGGGAGGAACCCATATTCGTCGCGACCGGCTTCGGCCGAATCGAGGCGGCCGACCACGCGGATGGCAGAGTTCGCGATGATGCGCCGCTCCACCTCACTTGCCGTCTGCTGGGCGCCGATCAAGATCACGCCGAGCGACCGCCCGCGCTCGGCAACGTCGAGGAGGATCTCCTTGATCGGGCTGAACCCCTCTCGCGGTGCGTACTTGTTCAGTTCATCCAGAACGAGGAACAGCAACTCGTCGGACTGGCCCTGGTGTTCCTTGTCCTCGAACGCCCGGCGCACGGTGACTCCGACAACGAACCGCTTCGCCCTGTCGTTGAGGTTGTGAAGATCCACGACGGTCACCTGTCGCCGCAACTCGATGCGGTGTCGCTCCGCGCTCGGGAGATCACCCCTGACGAGGTGCTCGACATGACGGACGGCTCCCTGGATGCGGCGAACGAATGCATTGACGGTACCGATGCCGATCGCAGGACCTGCCCATTCGACACGCGTGTCCTCTTCCTGCACCTTTCGGGTGATGAGATCTGCGAGGTCCCGGAAGGTCCGAACCGGCTCGCCATCGATCGCCACGCCGCCGTCGTCCAGAACGGTCGCCTTGCGCAGGCGAGCCATCACGTTGTACACGACCATCGTGTAGTGGGCGCGGTCGTCCTCGGCATCGGCAAAGAGGAACGGCAGGAGATCCTGCGTGCAGAACTCGGCGATCGTCCAGAAGAACGGCGTGACACCTTCGTGGCGGGCCCGCACATCGGGTGCCGCAGACGGCGACCCATGCTTCGGCGGCACGTAGATGCCGACGGACCGGAACGGAGTCGCCGGGAGACCAAGGGTGCGATACCGCTTGGCCTGGTCGTCGCCCATCGCCAGGTTCGGGCGGTCGAGGAACAGCAGGTCCTCGCCTTTGACGTTGAAGATGAGCGCCTTGGTGTTGACCGCCCGCGCGCCCAGAACGCCCGAGGTGAAGAGGCTGTGGAGCAGGAAGGTCGCGTAGGTGGTCTTCGTTGCGACGCCGGAGACCCCGGAGATGTTGACGTGAGCGCCCCGAGCGCCGTCGACGAATTCCAGATTCACGAACATCGGCTCACCCGACCTGCTCAAGCCGACGGGAATCCGATCGGTCATGCGGTCGAAGAACAGCGCCCGATCCCGCTCCTCCCCCGTCGCGCGCACGACACCCTGCCCGGGACGCGGCGGGACGAACGTCTCCGGCTCGAAACGCGTCGCGACCACCTTGGCCGCCTCGCTGACCTCGGCCGGCAGCACGCCGTCCTCGATCAAGAACACGTCCGAATCAAACCGGGCGCCTTCGTGGCGGGCCCGCACCTGCTCCACGATGCCGTAGATGTGCACGGTGTCGCCGCCGGGGAGGGTGCGTTCGAGAGCGACGACGTCGTCGAGCTGCAGGTACTCGCCGGGGGCGACACCCACCCAGAACCCCAGCGGTGTGGCGTCTTCGGTGCCGATGACGCGCCCGACGATGTTGTGTGTCATGGCGGCGAGCGTACCAGCGGGGGGTGACGGGTGATGAGGGCCTCTCGTGAAGCGAGATCTTCCTCGTCGACCACGCCTCGCGCTGTGCGCGACGCAGGGCTGGATCGACATCGGGAAGTTAGGATCGTTCCTGCCAGGAGGTAGCCAACACATGCCCAGGGACTTCGCCGCGCTGGCCGCCGCGGCCATAGCTCTGTCAACAGTGATCAGCGCCTGCACACCTACCGGATCGCCGATACAGGAAGACAGACCGGCGGCGGTGTTGACCGCCGCCGAACAACGCAGCTTGGCCGTGTCGAACGGGATCTCGTCAATGTCGACTACTTCACGTCGCAAGAGACGAACCTCCTCGCCGAAGCGGAGGCGGAGCTGACGTATTTGCAGCAGGCCGGGATCGAGTGGCGGCCGCCGGGACCGTCGGACATTCCCGGCACACCAAACCCTTTCGACCTCATACGTCCGATGGACCTCTGGGTGCACCAGGACGGGCCGATCGGCATGGCGGCTCCGGTTGCTGAGCCAGGAGCCCTGGACGCCTTTCTCGTGTCCCTGCATTCGGCCGACTCGCCAATGCGGGCCTACCCTCCTGCGCCGCCCGGTTGGGAAGATGCAGAGTTCGGGAATCCACGCAGGGAGATCACCATCGACATCGGCGGAGGCGGTTCGGTGACGGTTCCGGTAAGTGGCTGTGCGGGGAAGGTCGTCGAGCAGCTCTACGGCGTCGACGCCGCGACCTTCCATCGGACACGCACCGCAGCGATCGTCGTATCGAAAGTTCTCGACCAGGTCATCGGCAACGAGTCTGTGGCCGACGCGACCCGACGGTGGTCCACCTGCATGCGCCGGCAGGGATATCGGGTGACAACGCCTGACGACGTCTATGAACTCTTCAAGGACGACGTCGAAGGTCTACTCAACAGCACCCGGACGGTCTCCCACCTGGCCGACGCCGACGCCGAGATCGGCGCAGGAGACGCCGAGTGCAAAGCGCAGAGCGGTCTCGCTACGACGTTCGCCAGAACGCTGATCGACGTCGGAGAGGAACGACTGCGGCGCAACGAGGGTGTGTTGGCGGCGTACGCGAAGTACCGAAAAGAAGGACTCGAGCGGGCCGCGGCGATCGTCAGCGGGTCGTTTCCCGACGATGTGGACGGGGGATCATGATGGCGCGGCGCCTCGCGGCCGGTGTGCTCGTGGTCCTCGTGACCGTCGCGGCAACCCTCGTCGCGACAGCGATCGTGTCCCGCCCGGAGCCGCCTTCGGGTGAAGACACCGCTGGGTGGCATGATGGGTGTGGTGTTACACGCACCGGGTGAGGTGCTTCGCCGCGGCGTGTTCCTGCGTGCGAAGGTGATCGACAATCCGGAGCGTTTTCCGATCGACCGATCCGGGGTCGTCACCGCCATGCCGAAGCGTGCCGGGGACGAGGTCCTCGAAGGGGACGTGGTCGTGGAGATCCAGTCGCGGCCTGTCATGCTGCTCTACAGCCCGTTTCCCGGATGGCGGGACCTGCAGTCCGGCTCGCGAGGCCGCGACGTCGAGATGGTGCAACGGGCCCTCGGTCGTCTTGGGTATCCGATCACCGACGAGCCTGGGGTCTTCGGCCCCGACACCGGGGCGGCCGTCCGAGACCTCTATCTCGACCGTGGCTACGAGCCACCGGCCACGGGAGACGGGCAGACGGGGCTGCCACTGGGCGAGGTGCTCCTGACCCCAGAGGCCGCGTGGCTCTGGTCCGCCGACGGTATCGAGGTCGGTACGGTGTTGGTCCCCAGAGGCCCGGAGGTCTTCCTGCGGCGTCCCGGAATACGCCTCCAGTTCGACGGTGTTCCTGGGACGATCACCAACGGGACGGATCTGCTCCTGTGGACCGCTCCCGGAGCAGAACCCCAGGCGGCGACCGTCGTCGACGTTCTCACAGCCCCCGTTGGTGTCGACGTCGACGGGCAAGTCGTCCAAACCGAGCCCCCGATAGCGCAGCTCATCGGAGACCAGACCGGGGGCATTACGGTCGAGGTCGTCTCCGAAGCCACCGCCGGGCCGGTCCTGGCTGCACCGGGTACCGTTGTCGCCGCAGGCCCCGACGGCGGGACCTATGTGGAGCGGCTTGCCGGCGGAACCGTCGAACGGGTGCCGGTCACCGTCGGTTTCATCGGCGACGAGCTCGTCGAGCTCCGCTCGGACCGACTCGAAGTCGGCGACGAACTGCTGCTCCAACGGTGAGAGGCTGCACCGCATGAGCATGGAGGCGACGGCTCTCGGCCGGTTCTTCGACGAAGGGCGGGTTCACGCCGTCCGGGACACGAGCTTCCGCATCGACGACGGCGAGTTCGTCGTCATCACCGGCAAGAGCGGCTCCGGAAAGTCCACCCTCCTCAACCTGTTGGGGCTCCTGGACCGGCCGACGACCGGCAATCTGATCATCGACGACGCCTCCGTCATGTCGCTCTCGGAAGCCGAACGAACCAGATTCCGGGGGCACAAACTGGGTTTCGTCTTCCAGGACTCCTTCCTCGACGCCACCCGAACAACCACCGAGAACGTGATGCAGGGCCTCCGGTACGCGGGCCTTCCACGGCGGGAGCGCCGGCGACGGGCGATCGAAGCCCTCGAGGCAGTTGATCTGGGACATCGCCTGGAGGCCCTGCCGGGCTCCTTGTCCGGCGGCGAGCGTCAGCGGGTGGCGTTCGCGCGAGCGGTGGCCCACGATCCGCCGATCCTGCTCTGCGACGAACCCACCGGCAACCTCGACAGCGCCAACGGTGACATCCTCATGTCCCTGATCCGCGAACGGTTGGCCGGCGGCACGACCGCCATCTTGGTCACCCACGACACGGACCTCGCCGTCGACGGTGACCGTCACGGCCAGATGATCGACACGGAGTGTTCAGGTGGCTGAGGTGACGCTCTGGCAACGGCTGATGGACTTTGCGGACGACGTGCGACTCAACGTCGCCCGGCGTCCGCTGCGGGTCCTGCTGCTGGGAATCGGCACCGCCCTCGCTGCCGCGATCTACGTCGCATCGACCCTGATCGCCAGCGCATCGGCGACCGCGGTAGTCCGGGTCTTCGACGAGCTGGCGGCCACCCGCGTCCAGGTCGACCTGCCCATCGACTCCCGCCGGCATTCCGCCCCGGACGAGGCCGTCATCGAGCAGATACGCCGACTTCCCGACGTCGTCGACGCGGCCACCGTGTGGTTTGCCGACTCGACGCCGCTCACGTCGGTTCGCCGGCCCTGGCTCGGAGTCGACCGCCAGGTTCGCGTCTTTCGCTATTGGGGAGACACCGGCGTCATCGGACTGGAGATCGACGGCTCGAATCCCGAGCCGGCCGTCGGAACGAACGAGATCCTCATCGGGGCAGGTCTGCGGGGGCGACTCGGCATCGATGTCGACGACGACCTCGAGTTGAACGGACGGCCTGCTCGCGTCGTGGGGGTAATCACCGAGTCGCCGCAGCTCACCGATCTGCTGCTTGGCGTGCTTTCCGTCGAACCGGAGCCGAACTCGGCAGAGTCCGAAGGAGGGAGACTCGTCGTGCAGGTGCGTCTGGGAACCGCCCCGGCCGTCGCCGAGGTACTCCCCTGGATTCTGGTCCCCGGCGCACCCGAGGTGGTGCTGGCGCGATACCCGCCGGAGGCAACACATCTTCGCAACGCCGTGGTCACCAAGGTCGACGCTCTCGCCGCCGCCATCGCGGCCGCCATCTTGATCGCGAACAGCCTAGGAGTGGGAGCAGCGGCGATCGCGTCGGTCATGGAGCGCTACCGGGATATCGGGTTGCGTCGAGCGCTCGGCGCCTCTCGTGGCGGGATTGCTGCCATGGTCGCCGCAGAACTCGCCGCGATCGCTCTCGTCGCCGTCCTGAGCGGGTGGGCGGTCGGAGTCATCGCCGCCTGGGTGTATGACACCGGTCGCGGGCTTCCGTTCGTGTACCCAGGTGCAATCGTCGCGCTCGGTGTCGGGGCGGCGTTCATCGCCACCGTGCTCGCCGCCGTCCCCGCGGCAGCGAAGGCAAGCCGGGTCGAGCCTGTGGAGGCCCTTCGGTCCACGTGACTCTCGCATCGCCGACCGGGCCGCCGGGTGTAGGTTGACCATATGGACTTCTCCGAGCTTCGACGCTTGGTCTTCTCCACTCACGGCAGAGGTGAGTATCAGGCCGCCCTCGACGCCGTCGACCGCTACGAGACGTCCAATCCCGACGAGATCGCCGACCTCGCGTTCTGGCGGATGTGCCTACTGTCGCTGGTCGGACGTACCGACGAGGCGTGTGTCGAGTTCGCCCGCAGGCTGGATGAGGGGCTCTGGTGGGGTGAACCGCTCCTCGCCGACCACGACCTCGACGCGGTGCGTGACGATCCGGAGTGGCAGCGGCTCGCCGCCGTCAGCGTCGCACGGGCGCAAGAGGCGACGACCGGGCCGGTCGAGCCGGTCGCCGTCCGGCCGGACGGCGAGTTCGTGGGGACGCTGGTGCTGCTGCACGGTTTCGGATGGCGTCCGCAGTCGATCCTCGACTGGTACCGGCCGGCGCTCGGCCGGGGCTACCGACTCGTCGCCCTCCACGGGACCCTGCCCGTCGCCACCGGCCGGTTCGCCTGGCCTGCCGACAACCCCGAAGCCGTCGTGATCTCGCAGCTCCACGACGTCGGCGACCCGGAGCACACTGTGCTCTCGGGCTTCTCCCAGGGTGCGCGCATCGCCGGGCACCTTGCCTGGTCCGGCCGGGTCGACACCGCCGGTGTCTTCCTGGTGGCGCCGGCGTTCGGACCCCGCGGCGCCCCAACCCCTGACACGGTGCAGCGGCCCGTCCCCACTGCCATCCTCGCCGGCAGCGAAGACCGGCGCATCGAGGAGATCCGTCGAGTGGCAAAGGACCTCGAGGGCTTCGGGGTGCCGGTCCGGTACGACGAACGTTCCGACCTGGGCCACGAGTGGCCCGACGACTTCGCCGAGACCCTCGAGGCGACACTCGACTGGCTCCAGGACCGGAGCTAGAACGCTACGGCCATAGCCCAACCGCCCGTCTGCCAACGACCCGACTCTCCCCCGTCTCCGGTACCCTCCCATCCGTGGACACGACGACCCTCCCCCGCCGACCGGCACTGCCTATCCGGCTGTGGGGCAGGTATGTCACCGGCGAGACCATCGCCACCGGTGCCGCAGGGGCGGTGTTGGGCGGCGCGACGCTGTCACCGATCGGCCTCGGAGTGCCGGGGGCGATCGTCGGTGGCCTGAACGGCGTGATCTCCGGCAAGCGCCGCATCTACGACTGGCGGCGTCCGTCGGGGTGGGCGGCATTCGTCCTCGACTCGACCTGGGGCCTCATCGGCTCCGGCAGCGGCCTCGGGGTGCACGCGTTGCAGCACCTCCGCCGGGACAGGGGTGGCTATCGGGCCGATCTGAGCGCCCGGAAGGGCCGCCACGTGTACGAGACGGGGGTAACGATGCGCAAGGGGTTCACCATGACGGCCGGCAACACGGTCACGAATCTCGGCAAGGGTCAGGCCCGGATCGACCTGCTGGAACGCCACGAGATGCTGCACGTGTGGCAGTCCCGCCTGTTCGGGCCGCTCTTCCCTGCGATCTATGGACTCTGGATGATCGGCGGCGCCGTGGTGGGCGCCGCCCTGGCGCTGCGGCGGGGAGACGCTCTGCGACAAACCATCGACACGATCGCCTACTACGACAACCCGTTCGAGTACTGGGCGTACCGCCGGCAAGGTGTGTGGCCACCGGCGAACGCCCACACACGGTACGTCTGGGGCGGCCGCACCACGATGCATGCCAGCCCCCTATCGTTGGAGTGAACAGCGTTCATTCGAGAGGAGCGGCCATGAAATGGGACGACACCATCGAGGGAAAGCGCCTGCATCCCGAAAGCCTCATGATGGGATACGGCTACAAACCGGAGTGGTCCGAGGGCGCGATCAAGAGCCCGATCTTCCAGACCTCGACATTCGTGTTCGAGACTGCAGAGGAGGGAAAAGCATTCTTCGAAGTCGCCACCGGCAAGCGCCGGCCGGAGCCGGGAGAGAAAGTCGGGCTGATCTACAGCCGCCTCAACAACCCGGACCTGGAGATCGCTGAAGACCGGCTCTGCCTGTGGGACGGCGCCGAAGACGCGCTCCTGTTCAAGAGCGGCATGGCGGCCATCGCCACCACGTTCCTCACCTACCTTCGCCCAGGGGATCTCATCCTGCACAGCGAGCCGCTGTATGGCGGCACCGACCACCTCGTCAATGAGGTACTCCCCGAGTTCGGTATCGAATCGATCGGATTCTTTCCCGATGAGACTCGCGACGAGATCCAGCGTCAGGTGACCAAATCCAGCAAGCGCCTCGGCATGATCTTCATCGAGACCCCCGCGAATCCGACGAACGCGCTCTTCGACATCCAGGAGTGCGCAACGGTCGCCAGAGCAGTATCGACACCTGAGCGTCCCGTCCCCCTCGTCGTGGACAACACGTTTCTCGGCCCGCTGTTCCAAAAGCCGCTCGATCACGGTGCAGATCTGGTGATCTACAGTGCGACGAAGTACCTGGGTGGACACAGTGATCTGATCGCGGGAGCCGTGCTCGGCTCGGAGGCCCTCATCAACCCCATCCGGGGGATGCGCACCTACCTGGGGTCGCATTCCGGACCCTGGAACGGATGGCTGCTCATGCGCAGCCTGGAGACACTGTCGTTGCGCATGCACCGGGAAGCCGAGACGGCGCGTAAGGTCGCCGACTACCTTCGCTCGCACCCGAAGGTGAGCCATGTCAGCTACCTCGGGTACCTCGAGCCTGGAGATCCGCAGTACGACATCTTCGTCAAGCAGTGTCTGGGCGCCGGCGCGATGATCTCCTTCGAGGTACAGGACGGTGAAAAGGGAGCATTCCGGTTCCTGAATGCTCTCAAACTGATCCACCTTGCGGTCAGTCTGGGGAGCAACGAATCGCTGGCGGAACACCCGGGTTCGATGACCCATGCCGGGGTGCCGGACACGGACAAGAAACGGTACGGAATCACCGAAGGGCTGGTCCGCATCTCGGTCGGAGTCGAGCATCCCGATGATCTGGTCCTCGATCTGTCGCAGGCACTCGCCGCCGTCTGATCCAACCCGGTTGTCCGCCGCACGCGCACCTTCCTCGGCGCTAGCCTGCCCTTGCCGAACACAGGAGAGGGAATGGCAGGGTTGGCTCCCGCGTACGAAGGTCTCCCGGACAAGGAGTACAAACGCAGGATCAGAGCCTGGACCCTCTATGACTGGGCAAACTCTGCGTTCGCCACGACGATCCTCGCCGCAGTGCTGCCCGCCTACTACAGCTCCGTTGCCGGAGCGACCCTCCCGAGCGCCGCAGTCGCCACCGCGTATTGGACCACGACACTCAGCATCTCGCTGATCATCGTCGCCTTTCTCTCCCCCGTGCTCGGCACGATCGCCGATGTGATGCGGGGCAAGAAGAGATTTCTTTCGATCTTCGTCGGCATGGGAGTCGTCGGCACGGGACTCCTGGTTCTCATCACGACCGGCGATTGGTTCCTCGCATCCGTGTTCTTCATCCTCGGACGGGTCGGATTCGCCGGCGCCAACGTCTTCTACGACGCCCTATTGCCACACGTCGCCCGTCCCGAGGACCAGGACATGGTCTCGACGCGAGGCTATGCGATCGGCTACCTGGGAGGCGGGCTGCTCCTCGCCGTGAACGTGGTCATGATCTTTGTGCTCGGTTCGGAGCTCGGAGCCCGGCTCTCGTTCGTCTCCGTGGCCATCTGGTGGGCAGTCTTCTCGATTCCGCTGTTCCGCCGTGTCCCCGAGCCGCCGTCGGCCGCTGCTCCGCACGAGCGGGGAACGGGCATCATCACGGCCAGCCTGAAACGACTCGGAACGACATTCCAGCACCTTCGCAAGTACCGTCAGCTCTTCCGATTCCTGATCGCGTTCCTCATCTACAACGATGGGATCGGAACGATCATCAGTGTCGCCGTAATCTACGGAACCGAGCTGGGATTCAAGACCACAGAACTGGTCCTCGCCATCCTGCTCGTGCAGTTCGTAGGCATCCCCTTCAGCCTGATCTTCGGCCGCATCCCCGGCCGCAAGGACGCCAACCGGGCCATCTACCTTGCCTTCATCGTTTTCAACATCTTGGCCCTCCCACTCGTCGGCGCCATCGGAGCGAGAGTCCTCCCCGCCACTACGACCGGAGCCCCTCCCCCCGCCTTCGAGACCGTCGGTACCGCCCTGGGAGAGGGAAGCTACGGAGTCGATGCGATCGCACTTGACGGCAGTTGGACCGAGATACCCGTCGAGACCGTCGCGAAAGCGACGCACGGACTCACCAGAGTTGCCGAGACCGCGGCACCGATCCTGCTGCTCATCGGCCTGGTCGCTCTCGCCGCGGCATGGATGCTGGGCGTCAGGCGGCGGAGGAATCCGGCCTTCAGCCTCTGGAGCGTCCTCACCCCCTTGCTCATCGGGATCGCCGCGCTGCTCATCGCCGCCCTCGCCGAGCTTCTGGTGTTGACGGCCCCGGATCCGATCCCCTATTCGGTCGCTGCAGACTCCGCTTCCACGGCAACATTCACCTTCAACGGCCAGCAGGTCGAGATCGTTCACAGCACGGGACCGGATCTCGGGGTCTGGGCCGTATCGATCGATGGGCAACCACTCGTCGAAGACGGCGAGCCGGTGACCATCGGCGCCACGACACCCACGGTGCGATATGGGGCGCAGGTGACCGTCGACGCCGGTACCCCCGGGACACACGAACTGACACTGCGCGCCTCCGACGACGGGCGGCTCGCCATCGGAGAGATCAAGGTTCTTTCCCCACTGCGAACCAGCAACCTGGGCGTGATCCTCGGTCTGATCCTCGTGGTCGAGATCCTCGGACTCGCCCTCTCCGCCCTGTTCGGCAAAACGTTGTTCTCGAAGCTCGCAGATGCCATGACCACGAAGCGGGCCATCATTCTTGCGATCAGCGCATACGCGATCATCGCCGTGTGGGGTTTCTTCCTGGACGCCATCTTCGAGTTCTGGTTCCTGGCATGGATGGTCGCAGTGGTGCAGGGGGGAAGTCAGGCACTCAGTCGAAGCATGTACGCATCGATGTCGCCCGCGTATGAGAGCGGCGAGTTCTTCGGATTCTTCTCGGTCATGTCGAAGTTCTCTTCGATCATCGGCCCCGTCGTCTTTGCCGGTGCCGTGGCCATCACCGGAAGCAGCAGACCTGCAGTCCTGAGCCTGGTGCTGTTCTTCATCGTCGGCATCGCAATCCTCAGGACCGTCGATGTCGATGAAGGGCACAGGGTCGCGATGGAAGCGGATGCCGCCATCGAACGGGGCGCAACCGACGTGTGAGCGATGTGCGAGGACCGACGTGACACACCGTGATCGCTCAACGGGCCCCTAACCTGTGGCCGAAAGGAGCTGCCGTGACACCCGATCCCGAACCGGACATCTTCGAGACGCCTCCATCGCCACAACCGGATTTCGAACCGGCCCCGTCGCAGACCGAGCCTTTCGCAGCGGAGGAGCAACCGGCCGAGAAGAGGGTCTACGTCGGTGCTGGGGTGTCGTGGGCGATCATCTTCGGCGCCCTTTTGATAGTGATCGTTGCCGTCCTCGCAGCCCTCAATACGGCTGCTGTCCCGCTCAACCTGATCTTCTGGAAGGGCGAGGTTCCCCTCATCTCGATCATCCTCGGCGTCGTCGCCGTCACGGTGATCATCGATGAGTTGGTCGGTCTGATCTTTCGACTGCGCCGTCGCCGCCGGCTGCGTCAGAAGGACAAACTGAAGGAACTCAAGAAGGGAGCACGATGAGGCGGCTGATCGTCATAGGTGGCGACGCCGCCGGCATGTCGGGAGCAAGCCAGGCACGACGGCTGGATCCCGACCTCGATATCGTCGTCTTCGAGCGAACGCACTGGATGAGCTATGCGGCATGCGGCATTCCCTACTACATCGGTGGAGATGTCCAAGAGTTGCGACAACTCCAGGCGAGAACACCTGAGCAGTTCGCCAGGATGAACATCGACGTCCGGCTCCGCCACGAAGTCACGACGATCGACACGTCCGCCAAGACTGTTCAGGTCCGCGATCTCGAGGCCGGCACGGACGATGAGTTCACGTACGACCTGCTGCTGTATGCGACCGGGGCAAGGCCCCTGTTCCCACCCATCGAAGGCCAGGACCTCCAAGGCGTCCACCAAGTTCGCACACTCGACGATGCCCGGAGCCTGCGGTCCGCGCTCGACACACGGCCGCTCAGTGCAGCCGTCGTCGGCGGCGGCTACATCGGACTCGAAGTCGCAGAGGCCTTCCACAACCTGCACATACCGGTCACCATCTTCGAGATGGCGCCGACGATTCTCTCACGCACGATGGACCCCGAGATGGGAGAACTCGCGGCGTCAGGAGTGCGGGAACTCGGTATCGAAGTCCTCACCGGCGCCCCTGTGGATGCCGTGATCGGAGAGAACGGTCGAGTCGTCGGCGTCGAGGCCGCAGGAACGACCTACCCGGCCGACATCGTCGTACTCGGTCTGGGCTCGGCACCGAACGCCGCACTGGCCGACGCAGCGGGCATCACGCTCGGCCCCACGGGTGCCGTTGCCGTCGACGATCACCAGCGGACCGGCGCCGACGGCGTCTACGCGGCAGGTGACTGCGCAGAGGCGATCCACCGGGTCACCGGCAAGCCGGTGAATCTTCATCTCGGCACGGTCGCGAACAAGCAAGGCCGGGTTGCAGGAACCAACCTGGGAGGCGGTGACGCAGCATTCCCCGGCGTTCTCGGGACGGCCATCACGAAAGTGGCCGACATCGAGATCGCCAGAACGGGTCTCACGCTCGCAGAAGCGACCGATGCAGGCCTCGACGCGGTGGCTGCAGGGTTGCGGAGTGCAACGGGAGCGCACTACTGGCCGAAGTCGTCGCCCATGAGGATTCGCACCGTGGTCGAGCGTCCTTCCGGAAGGCTCCTGGGTGCCCAGCTTATGGGAGGTCCTGGTGCAGGGAAGCGCATCGACACGTTCGCCGT